>DATABX010000229.1:0-3532 GCA_036259335.1 Actinomycetota bacterium | reverse complement strand
CATCAGATCGCCGATCCACTCCAGCTCGGTGCGCAGTGCTCCCGCCCACTCCGGCTCGAGCATCCGGGCCGACCCGAGCAAGCTCCTGAGCTTGCGGATACCCACACGGTGCTGGTGCAAATCCTCCGGATCGTCGCCCAGCCGGGTGCCCGGGTCGTGCCGGATCATCGATCGGAACTGGTCGGAGATCATTCCCTGGATCTGCGCCAGCTCCGTGGCCGGGCGGCGGTCGGCGTCCGGGGAGGCGACCGCGATGTTCAGGGCCTGGAACAGCTTCGGCCGCTCGTCGCCGGTAAAGGCACCGACCGCCGTCAGCGCCGACCCGAGCTGGCGCAGGTCGTCCTCTGTCCCTTCGAGCAGCTCGACCTCGAGTTCGCTGAACCGGTTGACGACGGTCCGGCCCTGCAGAACCTGCACCGAGTCGAAGACCACCTCGGCCACCCTCCGGCCGCCGTCCTCGACCACGGTGCCGGTCCTCAGGGTGCGCAACTTTGCGACCGGAACCAGCGGGCCGCCGCGCAGCACCGCCACCAGGAGCTTGGCGAAGGATGCCGGTGGCCGCAGCGGCCCACCTCGGTGCTCCAACTCGAGGCGGGCGCCCGCTCGGGGAATCTTGAGCTGCCAGAGACCCCGGCGGCTCTCCACCCGGCGGCGGAGGGTGATGCCTGCCGCGGCAAGCCGGAAGTCCTCGGTGTCGAAGTAGGTCGAGGTGAACCGGCGGGGACCGATGGGGCTTCCGGGAAACTGCGGAAGACTGAATCCGGTAGGCGCCTGGAGTTTGATTTCCCGCTCGAGCGTCGATTTCACGCCTTCACACTAAACCCTCAGGAAGGGTCGAATTTGTAGCCCAGACCACGGACGGTTTTGAGGTGGCGGGGCTCGTGCGGATCGGCTTCGATCTTGCCGCGCAGCCTTTTGATGTGGACGTCCAGGGTGCGAGTGTCGCCGAAGTAGTCGGGTCCCCAGACCTCGGCGATCAGGGCGTCCCGAGTCATCAGACGTCCCTTCCCGCGCAGCAGGGTCCGGAGCAGGGCAAACTCCTTCGGCGGTAGCGACAGCGCGGCGCCCCGCACCCACACCCGGTGGGCGGCGACGTCCATCTCGACATCCCCCGCGGAAAGAGTCGCCGGCTCTGCGTCCGGCTCGACCATCGACGCCCGGCGCAGGTGGGCCCGGATCCGTGAAACCAGCTCCAGCATGGAGAACGGCTTGGTGATGTAGTCGTCGGCGCCGATTTCCAGGGACACGATCTTGTCCGACTCGGAATCCTTGGCGGTGACCATGAGAATCGGAACCACCGACTGGGCCCTCATCTGTTTGCAGACGTCGAGTCCGGGCATCTCGGGAAGCATGAGGTCCAGCAACACCAGCGCCGGGGGGTTCGACCTGAACTGGCTCAATGCCTGACGGCCGTCGGCCGCGGTCTGGACCCGGAACCCTTCCCGCTCCAGGGCATACTTCATCGCAGATGAGATGGAGGGTTCGTCCTCTACGACCAGGATCGTGGCCGGGACTCCGGCAACCGCCTCGCTCAGCATGATCCGACCTTAGAGCGGCCGCATGAACCGAAGATTGCCGTCAGGAAAACAGCACCTTAACTTTTCCCGGACTTCCGGCCCGCAACGTTCGAATTCCGGTCACCGAACGGCCACCTGTCGCCAAGGTTGCGTTAAACCCCGGTAGGTAGGTTGGCAGCATGGCTTTCGAGGTCGGGACTCCAGTTGCTCAACCGGGTAACAACTCGCCCACTACCCGCCAGCGATCCGGTTCCGCTTCCTCGAAGGCCACAGGACTGGATACGGAAGAGGTGGACAGCCGGACCGTTCAGGACGCTTGCGAACTGATTCGAGCCACTTACCGAGCCACGGCGGACCTCATTGCCGCCGTCTATCTCAACTAGCGACTCCCACCCAAATCGTTAGAAGCTGGGACCAGCCTGGCTACTTTCGTTTTCACCAAGCTCTAGTTCCGGCCCTCTTTGAACATCGCGACAGATTTTTCGATCCGCCGCTGCCGGGTTTCGGCGGCCTTGGCACCCTCGATCTGCAGGACGTGCCGGCGTTTGTTGCTGTAGGAGAGGCCGTCGAAATAAGCGCGGGCGGCAGGCTCGTTGTCGAGGGCCTCCCGCAGGTCGGCGGGGACCTCGACCTCCCGGGGAGCGGTGTCGAGCTCCAGCTCGACGTCCAGCTCGTCGCCGGCCTTGACGCCGGCGGCCGCCCGGTTCTCGGCGCTGACTCCGAGCATGTAGACGCCGCCCATCACGGCGATCGTGCTCCGCCAGGTGTGGCCGTTGATCGTTACGATCACCGGCGGCTTGCGGCCCTTGCCCAGTCCTTCGACGACCTCGGGCGGAAGGGTAAACCCGGTGGTGTTCTTACCGGTGGCCTCCAGAGTCAACTGGATCTTCATCAATTCTCGCCGATCATCGCCCGGATCTGGCTGTCCAGCAGTGCCGGGTCGATTGCACCCAAAGTCTTGGTGGTCCCGCTCTGGCCGATCTGGCGGCCGGAGCCGATGCCGATGAACACGCCCTGCTTGTCGACGAAGAAGGTCTCCGGCAGTCCCCGCACTCCCAGCTCCTTGTACAGCGTCAGGTTCGGGTCCCGGACGATCGGGTAGGTCACCCCGTACTTCTCGGCGAACGCCAGGGCGTCCCGCTCGGAGTCCTGGACGTTGACGCCCAGCACCACCACGTCGTCGTCGGCGTACCTGGTGTGGGCGGCCTGCAGGTCGGGCACCTCCTCGATGCACGGATCGCACCATGAGGCCCAGAAGTTGACCACGACCGCCTTGCCCTCCAGGTCGGCGGCGGTAAGCCGCTCGTCGCTGCCGAGCACCTCCAGCGAGAAGGCCGGAAGGGTCTTGCCGACCAGCGAGCTGGGCGGCGCAGTCGTCAGCAGCGTGAAGGCGATGAAACCGACGAAGAGGGCCGGGACCAGCACGAAGGCCAGCAGCCTGACGATCTTCAGCTTGCGCGGCGTGGCCGGCGCCGGTGCGAGGGCTTCAGCTTCCATCGCTACCTAGGATAGTCGCCAACAGGCGAATAGCTCCCGCCTTGTCCAGCGGCTCGTTGCCGTTGCCGCACTTGGGCGACTGAACGCACGACGGGCAGCCGGCTTCGCACGGGCAACGGGAGACCGCCTCCAGCGTTGCGCTCAGGTGCTCGGGGGCCTCGGCGTAGCCCCGGGCGGCGATGCCGGCCCCGCCGGGATACCCGTCGTAGATGAACACGGTCGGCAGATTGGTGTCGGCGGAGAAGGCGGTGCTTACCCCGCCGATATCCCAGCGGTCGGCCATGGCGAACAGCGGCAGCATGCCGATCGCGGCGTGCTCGGCGGCGTGAAGGCTGCCCGGCAGGTCCGAGGCGGTGAGCCGGGCCCGGCGTACCACCGGGTGCTCCACGGTGTACCACACGGCCACCGTCGACAGCACCGTCTCGGGCAGGTCCAGGTCCACCACCGCCAGGGTCTCCCCGGAGGCGATGTCCCGGCGGGCGAACGCCACCACCCGGTTGGTCACCTCGACCCGGCCC
>DATABX010000228.1:0-6185 GCA_036259335.1 Actinomycetota bacterium | reverse complement strand
GGACCCAGTCCAGGTAGGCGCCGTAGCGGCCGTCCAGTCCCAGCGCCTCCATGCTGTTGCGGAACAGCGTGGCGTGGATCTGCTCGGTCTTGCCACAGCCGAACTCGTCGAACTCCACCTCGACCAGTGCCGCCTTCGGCCTTCCCTCCAGCCGCGGGATCACCCAGGCGTGAGGATCGGCCTCCTTCAGCTGGTAGGGGGAGCGGTGTACCAGAAACTCCTTGAACTGGACGACGGTGCCCTTGTCCCGCAGGTAACGGGACAGCGAAGGAGCCGGCGCGGGACAAGGGCACCGTCGTCCAGTTCAAGGAGTTTCTGGTTCACCGCTCCCCCTACCAGCTGAAGGAGGCCGATCCTCACGCCTGGGTGATCCCGCGGCTGGAGGGAAGGCCCAAGGCGGCGCTGGTCGAGGTGGAGTTCGACGAGTTCGGCTGTGGCAAGACCGAGCAGATCCACGCCACGCTGTTCCGCAACAGCATGGAGGCGCTGGGACTGGACGGCCGCTACGGCGCCTACCTGGACTGGGTCCCGGGTGAGACCCTGGCGCCGGTCAACCTCATGAGCTTTTTCGGGCTGCACCGGCGCCTGAGGGGAGCCCTGGTCGGTCATCTGGCGATCACCGAGCTAACTTCGTCGCTTCCCAACAAGGCCCTCGCCGACGGCCTGAGGAGACTCGGATACGGCCGGGATGCAACCCACTTCTTCGACGAGCACGTCATCGCCGACTCGATCCACGACATGATCGCCCTGCACGACCTGGCCGGGGGGCTGGCGGAGCAGGACCCCTCGCTGGCGCAGGACGTGGTCTTCGGGGCCTCGGCCTGGACCGGGATCGACGGGCTGTTCGTGGACTACACGCTCAGGCGCTTCAAGCGTGAGGAGTCGTCGCTGCTGCCCGGAGCGGCCCTCGACTAGCTACGGGAGCGACGCCGGCCGGCCGGCGTCGCGCCTGATCGGGTCCTTGAAGTTGAACGAACGGTGCGATCCGTCGCACAGCGGCTTCTGGCTCGACCTGCCGCACCGGCACAGCGCTATCGTGCGCCGGGCAACCTCGAGCTCGTTGCCGTCGACGTCCAGGACCCGGTAGGAGCCGCGGATCAGGTAGGGACCGTCCGGATATGCGGTGATCGTGGCTTCGTTGTCGCTGCTCAGGGCGGCCCCCTCGGTTATCGGCTCCCAAGGGTCTACCACCGGCGGCGCGAATCTAACCAACGCCAGGCCAAAGCAGGCCAATTGTCCCCACGCTGTCGGCTAACAGATACAATCCGGCGAAGCTGGCCACGAAGCCCGGAAAAGGGGGTTGGGAATGAGGAAGGTAAGAGGAACAACGCTGTTGTCCCTGCTTATGTTGCTGATGCTGATACTCGCCGCGTGTGGAGGCGGTGACGACGGCGGCGGTGGCGGTGGCACCACCGCGTCCGGCGACTGCGACCCCGCAACCCTCGAGCCGGCCCAGGCGGTCGGAGACGAATCCCCGGCGCCCGCAGACACCGCTTCACCCACCGGCGGCACTTCGCCGGCAGCGACCACCTCACCCGCGGCCACCTCACCCGCCGCCGCGGCCTACTCGCTGGCGCAGGCCGAGCCCACGGTGACCATCGGCGTGTTCGGTGACCGCACCGGTGAAAACTCCAACATCATCATCCCCAGCCACAACGCCATGGACCTGGCGGTCCGGCAGGCCAACGAGGCGGGCGACCTCCCCGTGAACCTGGTCTTCAAGCCTCTCGACAACCGCGACGGCGCTGCGGCCACCGCACCGGCGGTCGCCCAGCAGTTCATCGGCGACCCGTCGGTCGTTGCAGTCCTGGGTGGCGGTTTCTCCGGCGAGACCGGCGCCACCGGCCAGCTGTTCAGCGAGGCGGGGCTGCTGTTCTTCAGCGCTTCCGCTACCCGTCCCGACCTTACCGAGCAGGGATGGGAGACATTCTTCCGGGGTCTGGCCAACGACAACGACCAGGGATCTGCGATCATCGAGGTGTTCGAGCACCTGGGCTGCGAGCGCATCGCCATCGTCGACGACAAGACGCAGTACGGCGAGGGTCTGGGCAACGTTGCCGGCGCAGCTGCCGAGGATGCCGGGCTGGATGTCGTCCTGGACGAGAGCATCGAGCCGACCACCGACTACACAGCGCTGGTCGACTCCGTGATCGCCGCCGACCCGCAGGCGCTGTTCTACTCGGGCTACGCCGCGCAGTTCCAGCTGGTGGCCCGGCAGCTTCGCGAAAAGGGCTACGAGGGCATCATCGCCTCCGGTGACGGCAGCAAGGAGGAGGCAATCGGCGAGAAGATCGGTCAGCAGGAGGCCGAGAACGTGCTGTTGACCTGCCCGTGCCCGGACATCAACCTGTCCCCGGATGAGGACGCCCAGGCGTTCGTGGAGGCCTACGAGGCGCAGTGGAACGAGCGTCCCGGTATCTACGCCGCCGAAGGCTACGACGTTGCCAACACCACGATCGACGCCATCCGCCAGTGCGCCGAGGACGGGGCCGACGCGGTCACCCGCGAGTGCGTGGTGGAGAACGTCCGCAACTCGAGCTACGACGGCATCACCAAGACGATGGAGTTCGACGAGAACGGCCAGGTCGAAACCGGAGCCGTCTCGCTGTTCATCGTCAAGGATGCAGTGGTTCGTGAGGTGGGAACGGTAGACAGCCTCTAAAGAGGTCGGGTTCGCAACCCATGGCCAAGCCGATCAGAGGAGGGCCTTCGGGCCCTCCTCTGGCGCGTGGCGCGGCCAACGAGGCGGCATGCCCGACTGCCTGACCTCGGAGTTGCCGTTCCGGCTGGCGGGCGGGCTGTCCACCGGCGCGGTGTACGCCATGATTGCGCTCGGGTACACGCTGGTGTACGGAGTGCTGCAACTGATCAACTTCGCCCACTCCGAGGTCTTCATGCTGGGCAGCCTGGCATCCTTTCTGACGGTGGGAGCGCTCGTCCCCGACGCCGGGGTCACCAGCCAGACCCAGGGCACGCTGATCCTGCTGGCGGCGGCGGTCCCGGCGGTGATAATCGGCGGGGTGGCCGCCGTGGCACTCGAGCGGGTGGCCTACCGGCCCCTTAGACGCCGAAACGCCCCGCGGCTCGCCTACCTGATCAGCGCGATCGGGGCGTCGCTGTTCCTGTCGAACTCCGTGCGGATCTGGCGCGGCCCCAACTTCGAGACCCTTCCCCGCACCATCCAGTCCCGGATCGTCCTGGACCTCGGCAACACCTTCTTCAGCGGCATCCTCCCTGAGTCGGTGCAGCGGGTGAGGATCCAAAACCGCGACATCATCGTGTTCGTGGTTGCGATGCTGGCCATGGTAGCGGTCGACCAGTTCATCAACCGCTCCCGGACCGGCCGCGCAGTCCGGGCCGTGGCCCAGGATTCGGAGATCGCCGGTCTGATGGGCGTGAACATCAACAAGGTCATCACCATGACCTTCCTCATCGGAGGACTGCTGGCCGGCGCCGCCGGCCTTCTGTTCGCCTGGTCGTTCGGGGTAACCCGCTTCCAGATCGGCTTTCTGCCCGGCATCAAAGCGTTCACCGCCGCGGTTCTGGGAGGTATCGGCAACATCCGGGGGGCTCTGGCGGGCGGACTTCTTCTGGGAGTCTTCGAGAACGTGGCCGCCGGATGCTTCGGGGTGCAGTGGCGGGACGTGGTTGCGTTCCTGATCCTGGTGCTGGTGCTGCTGTTCCGCCCGACCGGGTTGCTCGGCGACAAGGAAGCAACATGAAGTTCGGCAAGATCGCCGGCAACGGCAACGGCAACGGCAACGGCAACGGCCGGCGGCTTTCGGTCAACGCCGGGCTGGCACTGCTGGCGCTGTTCGCCCTGATAATCCCCAACTTCGTTTCCCTGGCTGCGCGGGAGATCCTGGTGCTGATCGCCACGTTCGCCCTGCTGGCGCTCGGGCTGAACGTGGTGGTGGGGTTCGCCGGCCTGCTCGACCTGGGATACATCGCCTTCTACGCCACCGGCGCCTACACCTGGGGCATCCTGTCGGGCGCCGGACCGATCAAGTTGCCGTTCACCGGCACCGCGTTCTGGGGAGAGTGGGGATTTTGGATCATCCTTCTGGTGGTCCTGGCGATCAACATGGGAATCGGGGTGATGCTGGGCTCCCCGACCCTCAGGCTGCGGGGCGACTACCTGGCCATCGTCACCCTGGGCTTCGGGGAGATCGTTCGCATCGTCGCCAACAACCTCGACAACGTGACCGGAGCCGCCCTGGGAATCAGCCGCATCCCCCACCCGACCATCCCGCTCATCGGTTACCACTTCGGCCTCAACCCGGTCCCCTACTACTACCTGCTGCTGCTGCTGGTGGTGGTGGGCATCTTCGTAATCCGCCGGCTGGACCACTCACGGATAGGCCGTGCCTGGATCGCAATCCGGGAGGATGAGGTGGCGGCCGAGGCGATGGGGGTTCCCACGCTGAAGATGAAGCTGCTGGCCTTCGCCATCGGGGCGACGACCGCCGGCGTGGCGGGAGTCGTGTTCGCCTCCAAGTCCAACTTCGTCTCGCCGGCCTCTTTCGACGTGTTCGCTTCGTTCCTGGTCCTGTGCGCAGTGGTGCTGGGAGGCATGGGCAGCATTCCCGGCAGCCTGGCCGGCGCCTTCGTCATCGTGGGCGTTCCGGCCTTCCTGCAACTGCGGTTCCCCGGCTTGGATGAGTACAGGTACTGGATGTTCGGGGTCGTCCTGGTGACGATGATGATCTTCCGCCCCCAAGGCCTGATTCCCTCCAAGCGCAGGGAGGCCGAGCTGATGCTGGAGGGAGACCCCGACATACCGGCGGAGGCGGCTACCTGATGGCGGGCGCCCTGCTCGAGGCGACCAAGGTCACCAAGGTCTTCGGCGGCCTGACCGCAGTTCGTGAAGTGGATCTGGCAATCCAACCGGGCGAGATTCGGGGTCTGATCGGTCCGAACGGCGCCGGCAAGACCACCTTTTTCAACTGCATCACCGGGGTTTACAAGCCGGACGGCGGTGTGATCGGGCTCGAATCTCTCCGGCTCAACGGGCTTAAACCCCACCGCATCACCAAAGCCGGGGTGGCGAGGACCTTTCAGCAGATCCGGCTCTTCGGCGAGATGACGTCGCTGGAGAACGTCCAGGTCGGCCTGGACGCCAACCACCGGTCCGGAGCGATCAGTGCGATCTTCCACCTCCCCCGCCACCACCGGGAGAACGAGGACGCCTCCAAGGAGGGGTTCCGCCTGCTGCGCTTCGTCGGCATCGAGCGGTACGCCAACGAGCCTTCACGCAACCTGTCCTACGGCGACCAGAGGCGGCTGGAGATCGCACGGGCGCTGGGGACCAAGCCGAAGCTGCTGCTGCTCGACGAGCCGGCCGCCGGCATGAACCCCAAGGAGAAGGAGGGCCTGATGGACCTCATTCGCAAGATCCGGGACTCCGGCGTGACGATACTGCTCATCGAACACGACATGAAGGTGGTCATGGGCGTCTGCGAGCGCGTGGCGGTCCTGGACCACGGCGAGAAGATCGCCGAAGGGGCTCCCGAGCAGCTCCAGAGGGACCCCCGGGTGATCGAGGCCTACCTGGGGAGAGGGGCGGCCGAGGATGCTTCTTGAACTCGACGACGTGCGCGTCCGCTACGGCAACATCGAGGCGGTCAAGGGCATCTCGATGCAGGTCGACGAGGGACAGATCGTCGCCCTGATCGGGGGCAACGGGGCCGGCAAGACCACCACCCTGAAGACCATCTCGGGCACCCTGCCCACCTCGTCGGGCAAGATCACCTTCGCCGGGGAGACCATCAGCGCCCTGCCGTCCCACGAGGTGGTGTCCCGGGGCATCTCCCACACCCCCGAGGGCCGGCGGATCTTCCCCCGGATGACGGTGAAGGAGAACCTGGAGATGGGGGCCTTCCAGCGGGAGGACGCCGCCGGGATAAAAGAGGACCTGGAGCGGATGTTCAACCTGTTCCCGGTGCTGAAGGAGCGAGCCAGGCAGTCCGGAGGCACCCTGTCGGGCGGCGAGCAGCAGATGCTGGCGATCGGCCGGTCGTTGATGAGCCGCCCGAAGCTGCTGATGCTGGACGAGCCTTCGATGGGCCTGGCGCCGCTGGTGGTGGAGAAGATCTTCCAGGCGATCGAGGAGATCAACAAGGAGGGGACCACGATCCTGCTGGTCGAGCAGAACGCCCACATCGCCCTGACCCTGGCCTCCAAGG
>DATABX010000227.1:0-2087 GCA_036259335.1 Actinomycetota bacterium | reverse complement strand
GGGCAGGGCCGTATGGGTTCAGGCCGAGCCGCATCCGGACCCCGCAACCTACGAGCAGAACATTCACGATCTGGCCAAGGAGTACCGAGCGCTGGTCGAGAACATTCTCGAGCTGCGCGGTGAGCGGGGAGTCGTCCGCTTCCTGAGGGCCATCGACAACCCCGGCCACATGGCCGACACCTCCGGTTACGCCCCCTATCTGAACAACGATCAGAAGAAGGAAGTTCTCGAGACCATCGACGTCCAGAGGCGTCTCGAGAAGCTGATCGAGTGGAACAAGGCGGTCCTGCAGGACTACACCCTGAAGGACAAGATCCGTGCCGACGTCGCCGAAGGCATGGAGAAGACCCAGCGCGAGTTCCTGCTTCGCCAGCAGCTCGAGGCGATCCGCAAAGAGCTCGGCGAGGAGGGCGACGACGTCGTCGCGGAGTACCGGGCGAAATTCGAGAAGATCGAGATGCCCGAGGACGTGCGCAAGGAGGTCGAGAAGGAGCTCGACCGGCTCGCACGCACCAGTGCGCAGAACCCCGAGCAGGGCTACATCCGCAACTATCTCGACTGGATGGCGGACCTGCCCTGGGACAAGCGGTCCGACGACAACTACGACATCAACGAGGCGCGAGCGGTGCTCGACGCCGACCACACCGGGCTGGACGACGTCAAGGACCGGATCATCGAGTTCCTGGCGGTCAAGAAGCTGCGCGACGATCGCGGCATGGGAGCCGTCCAGGGACGCGGACTGGGCGCCATCATCACCCTGGTCGGTCCTCCCGGAGTCGGCAAGACCTCACTCGGTGAGTCGGTCGCCCGGGCAATGGGGCGCAAGTTCGCCCGGGTTTCTCTCGGCGGCATCCACGACGAGGCGGAGATCCGCGGCCACCGGCGCACCTACGTCGGCGCACTGCCGGGCCGCATCGTCCGGGCGCTGAAGGAGGCCGGCACCAAGAACCCGGTGATCATGTTCGACGAGATCGACAAGGTCGGTGCCGACTGGCGGGGCGACCCGGCGTCGGCTCTGCTCGAGGTGCTGGACCCGGCACAGAACCACTCGTTCCGGGACCACTACCTGGACGTCGACCTGGACCTGTCCGAGGTGCTGTTCATCCCGACCGCCAACGTCGCCGAGACGATCCCGGGCCCGCTTCTGGACCGGATGGAGATCGTGCGGCTGGACGGCTACACCGAGCAGGAGAAGCTGGGCATCGCCAAGCACCACCTGATGCGGCGCCAGATCGAGCGCAACGGCCTCAGCGAGGGCGAGGTTGTCCTGACCGACGCAGCGCTGCTGAAGGTCATCGGCGACTACACCCGGGAGGCCGGCGTGCGAAACCTGGAGCGGGAGATCGGCAAGGTCCTGCGCAAGGCGGCCACGAAGATCGCGGCCGGCCAGGTGCAGACCCCGCTGACCATCGACGCCGACCAGGTGAAGGAGTACCTGGGACGCATCAAGTTCCACTTCGAGGCGGCCGAGCGGACCGGTGTCCCGGGGGTTTCCACCGGGCTGGCGGTCACCGGACACGGCGGAGACGTCCTGTTCATCGAGGCCACCGAGATGGAGGGCAAGCCGGGCCTGACCCTGACCGGTCAGCTGGGCGACGTGATGAAGGAGTCGGCACAGATCGCTCTCTCCTACGTCCGCAGCCACGCCGAGCAGCTGGGCATCCCCGGGACCTTCGAGAACCGGAGCTTCCACCTGCACGTGCCGGCGGGAGCGGTGCCGAAGGACGGTCCGTCGGCCGGCACTGCGATGACCACGGCCCTGGTGAGCCTGCTCACCGGACGCCCGGTGAAGGAGACGGTCGCCATGACCGGCGAGGTGACCCTGCAGGGCAACGTGCTGCCGATCGGCGGCGTGAAGCAGTAGCTGCTGGCGGCCCACCGGGCGGGAATGAAGGACGTGATCCTTCCCCACCGCAACGAGGCCGACCTGGACGACGTGCCCGAGAGCGTGCTCGCCGAGCTGAACGTCCATTTGGCCAAGCGGATCGAGGAGGTCCTGGCCATCGCCCTGGAGTCGAAGGAGGCTCTGGAGCAGGAAGCGGCGTAACGAAGTAGCAAACAAAATCCCCGCCCGGGAACTGGGACCC
>DATABX010000226.1:0-3491 GCA_036259335.1 Actinomycetota bacterium | reverse complement strand
CCGGCGGGCACGGCGTGACGATCCGATTCGGGGTCGGCAGCTGCACCCTGGGGGAGGTCCTGGTGGCGGCAACCGAACGCGGGGTCTGTGCGGTGTTGCTCGGCGACGACGCCGGGGAATTGGCGGACGAGCTGCGCCGGCGCTTTCCCCGAGCGGACCTGACGCCGGGCGACGCCGAGTTCGAGGCATGGATGGTCGCGGTTATCGGTCTGGTCGAGGACCCGGCTTCCGCAGTCGACCTGCCACTGGACGTCCGGGGTACCGCATTCCAGCACCTGGTGTGGCAGGCGCTGCGGGAAATCCCGCCCGGCGCCACCGCCAGCTACGCCGAGGTGGCGGCGCGGATCGGCCGCCCCAAGGCGGTTCGGGCGGTGGCCGGCGCCTGCGGGGCCAACAACCTTGCCGTGGTGATCCCGTGCCACCGGGTGGTGCGCAGCGACGCCGGCATCTCGGGATACCGCTGGGGGGTCGAGCGCAAGCGGGAGCTGCTCCGCCGTGAGGCGCCTCCGCCGCGCTAGATCACCCGGACCGCCGGTTACTCTAGGCGGGTGAACGATCAGGCGTACCAGCTGTCGGAAGGCGAGCTGGTCGAGGCAGCGCAACCCAACGAGCTTCTCAGGCGCGTGGACGCATTGTGCGACGCCCGCAGGTGGGACGACCTGGTCGACCTCGCATGGCGGTGCCGGGAGGCGGTCGAGCGAGGCAAGCAGCTTTGGCCCATAGCCGAGCACATCGAGTACCGGCTGGCGCTGGAGGGCCCGGCCTCCTACGCCGCCTCGGTGCTGTCTCCGACCTCCGGGCGATTCGCCCTCGGCCCGCTGACCGAGGTGGCCGCCTCCACCCACACCTTTGCCGAGCTCGAACCGCACCTGGATCTTCCCCAGGTCGCCGGGGTGCTGTCCGCCGAGCGGGTGGTACGCGGGGAGATGCTGGAGGGTGTTCCGGGCTGCCACCCCGAGGTGCTCGAGCTGCCGATGGTCCTGCTGCCGTGGGAGCCGCAGTACCCGCTCGCCACCTACCGTTCGAGCAAGGTGACTGCGCCGGCCCCGGAGGTCGAGCCGCTGGTCCGGAGGGGGAAGCCGCAGGGCGGCGAGGAGATCGACGACCCCGAGCTCGTGCGTTCGCTGCTCGACCTGGTGGCGACCTGGGTTACCTCGTCCAACGGCCGGGCCGACGCCACCGTGGTGGAGGGGACGGCCGAGGCGGCCATCGGGTCCCTGGGTGAGAACGAGTTCCTGATCGGGGCGATCGAGCCGGCCACGGCCCTCTCTTTGATGGGCTGGGCCGCGGCCAGCGGCGGGGCCCACGGGCGCCGCAACGGCGCTGCGGCCGGGCGGTCGGCTGCGTGGTGGGCGGCTTCGACGCTGTGCGACCTGGAGTGGCCGCCCGATCCGGGATTGCTCGGCGAGGAGGTCGCCGAGCTGAGGTGGTACCGGTGGGAGCCCCGCCGCCCGCTGGGCGGGTGGCAGCTGCACCTTGCGGTGGAGGACCCGGCCAACGGTTGGGCGGCGTCGCTCGCAGCCGAAGACCGGGTGGAGGAACCTACCTCGCGGTGATGACCGCCAGGCCCTTCGTGGCCCGGGTGGCCCCGATCAGTACCAGCGACGCGTCGACCGGAGAGGTGCGGTCGACCGCCTCCGGCCGGTAGAGCACCACGTGGTCGAACTCCAGCCCCTTGGCGTCGAGTGCCCACAGCGCCTCGAACTCGCCGGTCCTGCCTTCCAGCGACTCCTCGGGATCCAGGAACACGAAACAGCCGGCTCCGCCCTGCCGGCGCAGCCACTCGACGCCCTGGGCGATTGCCGCCCCTGGGTCGGAATCGAAGCGGAAGAACACCGGCGGCGTACCCGACCGGATTGACTTCAGCTCGCCGAGCGAAAGCCCCGACTCCTCGGCCGCGTACTCCATGATCTCCCGGGGGGTCCGGTAGTTGATGCCCAGGTTGAACCGGTGCACCCTCCGTCCGCGCAGGAGGCGGGCGACCGAGGCCTCCATCTCGCCGGGGGTGGCCAGGGTCGCTTGCGCCGGGTCACCGACAATCGTCCAGGTGGCGTCCTCTCCCCGCCGACCCAGCATCCTCCACTGCATCGGAGACAGGTCCTGGGCCTCGTCGACGACGATGTGCCCGAACCCGGTGGTCTTGCTGGCGGCGGCGGTCGCTTGGCGAGCGGCGTCCAGCCGGTCCTGAAGGGTGCTTACCTCGTCGTATCGGTACTCCGGAGCCTCAGGCGCCGGCGCAGCAGGAGCGGGCGAGGGGCCCAGGAGCCAGTCCAGCTCGTCGATGAGAGGCAGGTCTCCCACCCGGGGTTCGGTGGCGCCGAGCAGATCCTTCACCAGTGCTTCGACGTCCGCTTCCGGGAAGTGGGGCCGCAGGATGGAGGCCAGGTCGTCGGGCCACTCCCTCATCTCGTGCCAGACCTCCAGCGCCCGGCGCTGCGGGTGGAGGAGCTCGAGGATCTCCAGAGCCTCCTCGTTCTCGGCCAGCTGGCGCGCCATGGCGTTGACGTCCTGCTGGCGGATCCCCCGGCGGCCGGCCTTCTGAAGCAGCGCACGGGCGATCGCCCGAAGAATTTTGTCGCCGGCCATGTTGTAACCGTTGGGCAGGGAGGACAGCACCTCGTCGCGCGCACTGCGGAGCCGGGCGGCGGGCAGCCGGACCAGGTGACTGTCGACCGTTACCCTCAGGTCGGTTGGCGGCGGCGGGTAACTGTGGAGCAGGAACTTTCGCAGGACCTTGGCCATGGCGGCGCTGCCCTTGGTCCGGGATACCTGCAGGGATTCCCTATCGGTGGCGACCACCGGGTCGGTCAGGTCGAACACCGAGCGGATGTTGACCGCGGTCTCGCCGAGGGAGGGCAGGACCCGGCTGATGTACCGGCTGAACCGCCGCCCGGGACCGACCATCAGCACGCCCAGGCGCTCCAGCTCGGCAGCCCGCTCATACATCAGGTAGGCGGTCCGGTGGAGGGCGACGACGGACTTGCCGGTTCCCGGTCCTCCGGTGAGGATCACGCTGCCCTTGGGGTCGCAGCGGATCACCTCGTCCTGCTCCGCCTGGATGGTGGCGACGATGTCGTTCATGAACTCGCCGCGCTCCCGCAGAAGGGCGTGGAGCAGCGCGCCCTCGCCCGCCACCACCGCCAGGTCGCCGGCCTTCTCGGGGACCAGCAGGTCGTCGTTGATGTCGACCACCCGCCGACCCTTGGTGATCAGGGTGCGGCGCCGGACCACCCCGCGGGGAGCCGAGGCGGTGGCCCGGTAGAACGACGACCCGACCGGGGCGCGCCAGTCGATGAGAATGCGCTCCTGGTGCTCGTCGGCCAGGCCGATGCGCCCGACGTAGAGGGGCTTGGTCTCGTCCTCGTGGTCCATGCGCCCGAAGACCAGCTGCTGCTCGCTGACCGATACCGCCTGCAGCCGGCGCCGGGAGTTGCTCGCGAAAGCCTCCCGGTCGAAGACCGACTGCGGTGTGTTGGTTTTCATCGAGATGG
>DATABX010000225.1:0-3099 GCA_036259335.1 Actinomycetota bacterium | reverse complement strand
TCCGGCGCACCCGGGGCAACTTCGGTGGGAACCGGCTCGCCGGTTTCCGGCGCCGAACCGTTGTGGGTCTTCTCCGACGCGGCGATCAGCTGGCGCCTGGCGGCGGAGTAGCTCTCGGAGGTCTTGTCCATGCGCGTGCGGATTCGGCGCTTGAAGGATTTCTGCCTGGTCATTCGAGTGCTCCCTTTTCCCGGCTGAAGCTCCGGGACCCACGCTCCCGTTGCCCAGCCGAAAAGGGCGTCACCTGACCACTCCCGAGGACTCAAGGCCCCCTTTACCCCACGAGGCCGGCGGCGTGAGCGCCGGAGAGGGGTCGGGCGCGGGATGCGCCGTAGGCGTCATTCTACCAATCGGCGGCCCGCACGGGAAGGCGCGGTTTCAGCTGCTAAGGGTCCGCGAAACCTCGGTCGCGGCGCGTTTGTGTGCCAGGTGGGCGGCGACCGTGGAAAGCGAGTTAAGGGTTGCGTGCAGTGCGAACGGGGCGGCCAGCCCTCCGGTAAGGGTGCGCAGCCACACCAGCCCGAGCCCGGCGGCGAAGGTGGTCAGCACCGACAGAGCGACCAGCGCCACGACGGTGGAAAGCGGTCGGGTGCCGACAACCCGGTTGACCCGAAGCTGGTTGTAGGCCGGGGCGACGTGCCATAGGCCGAAGGCGGCGCTCGACCACACTGCGGCCTGCAATGCGCCGCCGGGCGCCATCACCGCGAACAGAACTCCGCGGAAGGCGACCTCCTCCAGGAGCGCCGTCCCCAGCGGAACCCGCACCAGGGCCCGGAAGGCGATATCCCCCCGGGTGGTCCCGGCAACCCGGTCGTCGGCGATGGCCCTCGCCGTGCGCCGGTAGCGAAGAGCTGCGAACAGCGGGGATGCGCCTGCCGCACCGAGCGCCAGGCCGACGGCGAGACCGGCGCCCTGGCCGGTGCCGAAGCCGAGCATCGCGTCATCGAGGTTCCACACAACCACGCCGGTGAGCAGTACTGCCGCCGAGGCGGCCAGGTTGAGCGGCACGTACAGCCCGCCGTGGAAGCGGTGCCACAGGTTCATACCGTTGTTGTAGGCGACCAGGGCCAGACCTAAGCCCAGAGCCTTCGGATCCATCCTTACAGTGTTGCAGTCGTGGCCGCTCGCCCTAGAATCTGCCCGTTCGATTTGACAAGGAGGCTTCGTGCGAAAGCTGCTCGTGATCACTGCGATGGTGTTCCTGCTGGCGGGCTGTGCCGGGAGTAGTCCGACGACCGACCCGACCGAGGCGGCTCCCGGCCCCTCCACCCCCGAGGTGGCCATCGACTGGAGCAACCGGCCGTCGGACCCGATCCTGCTCTCCGACGACTTCAGCGTCCAGGGTTGCGAGGGTGAGGGCCCGTTCCTCTGCGTATCGCATGAAGGGCAGCCGGTGGGAGCGGTCGAGTACTTCAGCTTCCAGGCCCCCGGCGGTGACCCCGCCGACGCGCTGCGCACCCTGGTCGCCGACGACTACGAGACCTTCACCGCCGACCGCTCGGCCGGCTGTCCGGAGGGTTACGAGGTCAGGACCGAGGAGCCAGGCGAAGCCGTGGTAGGCGGCGAAGACGGCTTGCGCTCGGAGTACTCGGTGGTCGACGGCGACGGCTCAACCGTCGAAAGGTACGTGAAGTTCTGGGCGGTCTCCGAGGGCCGGGTGCACCTGTTGTCGGCCGAGGCGCAAGCAGAGGGAAGCTGCGCCCCGGGCGAGGGAGTGCAGTTTACGAACGAGCTGCTTACCGGGTTCGAGCCGTCGTTTTCCGAGATCGCCAGGGGCAGCCGCTTCCCGACGGACGGCGGCTAGTCGCCCGGTTCGGGGATCACCACCGGAAGCTTCCGCAGCCGCCACCCCCACATGCCGCCGTCGAGGTTGTGGGCGTCGAAGCCGTGCGCGGTCAGCAGCTCCTGGCCGGTGCCGCTGCGCTGGCCGGTTTCGCAAACCACCAGGACCGGCCGGCTGTTGTCCAGGTCGAAGAGCCGGAAGCCTAGCTGGCCGATGGGGATGTGCACCGCGCCGGGAAGGTGGCCCTCCTCGACCTCGTACGCCTCACGCACGTCGATAACCAGCATCTCTTCCAGCTTGCCGGCGGCGGTGACCGCGTCCACCTCCTAACCCTGGTCCAGCGGGTCTATGCGGCACAGCATCGGCTGATCCGGCCGCAGGGTGATCCCGGTGAACAGCTTCACCGGGCCGGCCGGCGAGGTGAACTCGAATGCCCGGACCAGCACGGCGGTCATGACGACGGTCTCCAGCATGGAGAAGTACTGCCCGATGCACGCCCGGGCGCCGCCCCCGAACGGGAAGTAGGCGTAGCGGTGACGGGCCTTCTCCCTCTCCGGCGTGAACCGCTCCGGGTCGAAGGTCTCCGGGTCGTCCCAGAAGTCGGGGTGCCGGTGGGTGACCCACGGGCTCACCGCCGCCACCGTCCCGGCCGGGATGGTGTAGCCGCTGACCTCGTCGGTCTCGACCACCAGGCGAGGAATCGCATAGACCGCCGGGTAGAGGCGCATCGCCTCTTTGATGGCCATCGTCGTGTAGGCCAGCGCCCTGGTGTCGTCGTGGGTCGGGAGGCGGCCGTCCAGCACCGCGGCCCCCTCGTCCCTTACCTTCTGCTGGATCTCGGGGTGCAGCCCGAGCAGGTGCAGGGTGAAGGTGAGCGAGGTGGCGGTGGTCTCGTGGCCGGCCAGCAGGAAGATCAAAGCCTGATCCCGCACTTCCGCGTCGCTGAGCCCGAGCCCACCCTCGGGGTCCTGGGCCGACAGCAGCAGGCTTAGCAGGTCGTCGTTGTCGACCGGGGCGGCCCGGCGCTCTGAGATCAGCTGGTCGACGACCCCGTAGACCTCGGCCACCGCCCGGTCGGTGTGCCGGTTGCCGGGCGTCGGCCAGTGAGAGGGGATGTGGACCGGCGAGAGACTCCGGGTGAACGCCTTCTTGCTGAGATAGGGCACGTTGTCCTTGAGCACCGGGACGATGCGGTCGACGTCGGTTCCGAAGAGCGCCCGGCAAACCACCCGTAGGCTGAACCGGGTCATCTCCCGGTGCAGGTCGACCGTGCCGTCGGCCGACCGCAGCTCGTTCCAGCGTGCCACCAGGTCGGC
>DATABX010000224.1:0-4382 GCA_036259335.1 Actinomycetota bacterium | reverse complement strand
AAACGCCAAGCTCGACGAGCTGCAGTCGACCAACAAGATGCTAAAGGAAGAGGTCGACGAGACCGACATCGCCGAGGTCGTCAGCAAGTGGGTCGGCATCCCGGTCTCCAAGCTGATGGAGGGCGAGATCGAAAAGCTGATACATATGGAGGACGGCCTGCACCAGTGGGTCGTCGGCCAGGACGAGGCGGTTGCCGCGGTGGCCAACGCCATCCGGCGCAGCCGGTCCGGCCTGTCGGACCCGGCGCGGCCGATCGGCAGCTTCATCTTCCTCGGACCGACGGGGGTCGGTAAGACCGAGCTCGCCCGTGCGCTGGCCGAGTTCTTGTTCGACGACGAGCGGGCGATGGTCCGGCTCGACATGAGCGAGTACATGGAAAAGCACTCCGTCGCCCGGCTGTACGGGGCGCCTCCCGGCTACGTCGGGTATGAGGAGGGCGGCCAGCTCACCGAGGCGGTGCGCCGGCGTCCCTACTCGGTGGTCCTGCTCGACGAGATCGAGAAGGCCCACCCGGACGTGTTCAACTCGCTGCTGCAGGTGATGGACGACGGTCACATGACCGACGGCCGGGGTCGCAACGTCGACTTTCGCAACACGATCATCATCATGACCAGCAACATCGGCAGCGACTGGATCCTGTCCGAGTCCGACCCCGACCGGATGCGGGACAAGGTGATGGAGGCGGTCTCGATGACCTTCAAGCCCGAGTTCATCAACCGGGTGGACGACATCGTGGTGTTCCACCGGCTCACCCGGGACCACATCGCCGAGATCGTCAAGCTCCAGGTGGCCCACCTGGGCCGCCGGCTGGCCGACAGGAACCTGTCGCTCGAGCTCACCGACTCCGCACTGGAGTACCTGGCGGAGAAGGGCTACGACCCGTCGTTCGGCGCCCGGCCGATGAAGCGGCTGATCGCCCGGGAGCTCGCGGACCGGCTGGCGCTGGAGATGCTGCGAGGCACCTTCGCCGAAGGCGACACGATCCAGGTCGACACTCAGGGCGGCCGGCTCACGTTCAACGGGAGGGCTGCCGGGGACCCGGTCCCGGTGGCCTCGTTCCGGGCGGAGTAGGCAAGGGGCTCCATTCGGGTGGGCCGGGAAGTGAAGGTCCACCCGACGGCGCCTTAACGTTATATCGACCAGCGACGGAAAAACGAAAACCCCGGCGTAGGGTTCAGAGGATACAGTCGGCGGCCTTGGTACGCTTCCTACGCCGGCGACGTTGAGGATGGGAGTGGAGAAGAGTGACGGAATCAACTGGTGCGATTCGCAGGCTGGACGCCGATCCACAGCGCCACTCCATCCGCATGACCGCCGACCGGATCCTGGTCATGGCGCCCAAGGAGCTCGGCGAGCGCCGCAGCCGGGGCGGCATCCTGATTCCGGCGACAGTGGACTCGGAGACCAAGAAGGCGGTCTGGGGTGAGGTCGTCGCGGTGGGCCCCATGGTCCGCAGCGCCGAGACCGGGGACCTCGTCCTGTTCGGCCCGGAGAGCGCCTACGAGCTGGAGATCCGGAGCGAGGAGTACGTCGTCCTCAGAGAGCGCGACATCCACGCCGTGGCGTCGGGCCGGACCGAAGGCACCACCGGCCTGTACCTATAAGTCGACCTGGGGGGCGGCGGGCCGAAAAATTCCCACCCGCCGCCCGTCCAGAAAAAGCTGCCTAGGCGCTACGTTTTGTAGGCATCCGCTGGTGGGTCGGAAAGCTCACCCGGTGGGCACCTACCGTTGTATCGATTACGCGAGCCGAATCGAAAGGCAGCGGTGACGCGGGCAAGCTCAGCTGGCCCGCCCCCTCTTGGGCTTCGGGATCGCCTCCTCCGCTTTCTTGTCGACCCGGGCCTGCTGCATCCGCTCCGGATGCGCCTCCCAGTAGTGACGCCGGACCGCCGGCCCGATCGACCAGCCCTCCGGCACCTCGATGGTTGCCCCGCACGTCCTGCACTCCGCCATCCCCGACCTCCCGTCAGCGCTCTAATCGAGGGGAAGCGGCTCAACGATAGGAAGCCGGGGTGACATTTTTTCTTGGGCGGCTGTCACAATTCAGGCCTGACCGGTGCTGTAAGGGTATGGAGGCCAACGCGATACCTGCCAGTAGCGCCGGGTCCTTTCTTTCTAGCGGGAAGTCGAGCGCGATGTCGGATGGATTCGAGCGGCTGTTTTCGGTCGAGTACCCCCGGGTGGTATCGATCGCCAACCGGATCCTGCGCGACCGGGCGGAGGCCGAGGACGTGGCCCAGGAGGTGTTTCTGTCCTTTCACCGCAAGCACTCTCCGCTGGCGGACTACGCCCCGGCATGGCTTCACCGAGCGGCCACCAACGCCGCCCTGAACCAGATGCGCGGCCGGCGGCGCCGGGAAGCCCGGGAGGCCGAAAGCCACCAGGCACAGCTGGTGGAACCGGGGGTTGAGGAACTGGTCGAGCAGGCAGAGGACGAGCGAATGGTGCGGGAGGCGATGTCCCGGCTGCCGAAAAAAAGTGCGGCGGTGCTGGCCCTTCGGTCCAGCGGCCTCACCTATGCCGAGACCGCGGCCGCCCTTGGAGTGAAGGTCGGGCAGGTTGGAACGATGTTGCGCCGGGCGGAGGCCCGGCTCTTGAAGGAGGTTCAACGATGAAGCACATTTCCGAGGGAGGGCTTAGGCGGATGCTGGATCAGCCGCAGACCTTTCCGCCCGAACAGCGAGCCCACCTGGAATCCTGCGAGCGTTGCCGGGATCTGGCCGCGGTCATAGTCGCCGACGCCGGCCGGGCGGCGCAGCTGGTCGAGGGCACCGGGAAAATTTCGGTCGACCTGCAAGCAGCACTCGAAGCGCTTCGGGCCAAGGGCGTCGGCCCCCTGTCGGCCTCGACGAAGGCTCCGGCCCGGCGGCTCGGAGTCCTCCGGTCGGGGCGGGCGCTGCGACCGCTGCTCGGGGTTGCCCTGGTCGCGGTCATGGGCCTGACGCTCGTGGGAACCGGCGTGGCCGGCAACCTGATCAAGATCTTCGAGCCGGACCAGGTGGTCGCGGTGCCGGTCGACCTGGAAACCCTCAACTCGCTGCCCGACCTCACCCGGTACGGCAACCTGGCCCTCACCCAGGAGCCGGAGGCTGCCACCGCTGCCAGCCTCGCCGAGGCAGCCGAGCGCACCGGACTGGATTTGCTGGCGCCCGCCAACCCGCCCACCGGCGTGGGGGCCGAGCGGATCCGGGTACTGACGACGGGGACCGCCTCGTTCACCTTCGACGCCGCCAAGGCGACCTCGGAATCGGGCGAGCCGCTGCCTGCACTGCCGGCAGCCATCGACGGCAGCAGCCTGTTCCTTCAGGCCGGCCCGGCGGTGATCCAGGTCTTCGGCGGAGCGATCCCGGGCGAGGGCGACCCGGCGGTCACCGGTGACGCACCGTCCGAGGGCGACCTTACGGGCTTGCTTTCCAGCCTGCCGGACCTGATGATCGTCCAGATGAAGGCACCCGTGCTCTCCTCCAACGGCCCGTCGGTGGCCGACTACCGGGACGCGCTGCTGGCGCTGCCCAACCTGTCGCCGACGCTGAAGGCGCAGATCGAGGGCATCGGCGACCCGTCGTCCACTCTTCCCCTCCCGATTCCGGTGGACTTCGCCTCCTCCGAGGAGGTCGACGTAAACGGGGTCACCGGGCTGGTCGTCGGCGACAACACCGGCGTAGGCAGCGGCGTGGTCTGGCAGAGCGGCGGGATGGTCCGGGCGGTCGGCGGGACGATGACCCAGGACCAGGTGCTCCAGGTTGCCCGGTCGATGCGGTAGTTGGCGGTTTCGGTTCCGGAGGAATCTGCAGCGATCCATACCGTAGGCCTGTCCAAGGCCTACGGTGCCGTCAAGGCCGTCTCGGAGCTGTCGATGACGGTTCCCCGCGGGGAGATCTTCGGCTTCCTCGGGCCCAACGGCGCCGGTAAGACCACTGCGGTCAAGCTGCTGGTCGGGCTGGCGCCCCCGACCGCCGGTCGGGCCTGGGTTCTGGGCAACCCGGCGGGCGACGTCGCCACCCGGCGCCGCATCGGCTACCTGCCGGAGCTGTTCCGCTACCAGCCCTGGATGACCGCTTACGAGGTCCTGCACCTGCACTGCCAGCTGGCGGATCTGCCGTCGGGCGGCCGGGAGGCCGAGATCGAGCATGCGCTGGTCACCGTCGGCCTAGCCGACCGGGCCCACGATCGGGTGGGCACCTTCTCGAAGGGCATGCAGCAGCGCCTGGGCCTGGGGGTGGCGCTGATAGGCAAGCCCGAGCTGGTGTTCCTGGACGAGCCGACGTCGGCACTGGACCCGGTCGGTCGCAAGGAGGTCCGGGACATAATCCTTGAGCTGAAGGGACGCGGGGCGACCGTCTTTTTGAACTCCCACCTGTTGAGCGAGGTGGAGCTGG
>DATABX010000223.1:0-4488 GCA_036259335.1 Actinomycetota bacterium | reverse complement strand
GCTGGCATCCCTGCGGCAGGTTCTGCACGAGGTGCGGGCCCTGCCGGCCCCGGCTCCTCCTGCCGGGTCGGAGATCGACGACGAGGGCGTGGCCTCGGCGCACGAGGATCACGAGCAGGCGCGAACCCGGGTTCAGGAGCTGGATGCCCTGATGGCCGAGCTGGCCGCCGGCCGCCGGGTCACCGAGAACCGCCTCGGAGAGCTGGCCGAGGCCGAGAGGCAGACTGCGGCGATCCTCGGCCTGTTGCGGCAGGAGGCCGTCGGGCGGGCGGCGGCCGAGGCCTTTCGGACCACCGCCGACGCCACGCCCTCGTCGTCGATCTCGGACCCGGCCGGCGGAGCCGGGGCCGGCAGGGCCCGCACCTCGTGCAGAACCTGCCGCAGGGATGCCAGCTCGCCGCTCAGCAGGTCGACGGCCCGGGCCGCCTCGGTGGAGTCGCTGAGCAGCTGGGAACGGCGCGATTCGTGCAGCTGCAGGGCGGCGGCCGAGTCGTGGTCGCTCAGCGGCCGCAGGCAGGTGGGGCACACCGCGCCGGCCCCCTGCAGCTGGGCCTGCGCCTCCTCGATGAGGCTGAGCTGGGCGTTGAAGCCGGCGAGGCGGGCTGAAGCCTCCGAAAGCTGCTCGGTCAGGCGAAGCTCGGCCTGGTGCAGCCGATCCGGCATCTCCGGGGGCGGGGTCCCGGAGGGCAGGAACTCGGCGGCCCGGCGGGAAAGTTCACCCAGGCTGACGTGCCTTTCGGCGAGCAACGTCCGGTAACGTTCCCACTCGCCGGCCCGGCGCCGGTTCTCGTCCGCATCGTTCATCTCCTGCACCGCCTCGGTCCGGGCCTCAGCGGTCGATGCAAGCTGCTCGTCCACCCAGGCGAGCGCCGCCGCAAGCTTGGTGCCCTCCGCCTCATCGGTCTTCTGCCCGGCCTTCAGCTTGCGGGCTGCCGAAGCGGCCTCGCTCACCATCTTGTCGGCTGCGCCCGCCGCCTCGAGGAGCGGGGTGACGCCGAAGACGCTGGCCAGGTGCTCACGAAGCCGGAACTCGCCGTGGGAGGACTCCAGCGCACCGCCGTGGGCCAGGAACGTCAGCCGCGCGAGGACTTGCAGGTCGCCGCCGAGCTCGGCCGCCATCAGCGAGCGCAGCTCGGACTGGTCGGTGATCACCCGGCCCTGGATCGTGGCCTCGAGCTTGCTCTGGCCCTTCCGGTTCACCGTCCGGCCGATCGTGACGTTGCCCGACCGGGGGAGCCGCAGGACCACCTCCACGCCGGCGGAGTCGGCGTCGCCCCGGATCTCCTCCGCGGCGTCGATCCCCGACGCGTCGCCGAACACACCCCAAGCGGCACCGAGGATCAGCGAGGTCTTGCCGATACCGTTGGACGCCACGATGAAGGTCGTGCCGGGGCCGAGCTCCAGGTCCAGGCTCTCGTAGGCCCTCCAGTTGCGGAGGCGGAGGTTGAGGATCATGGCGCGCCGGCCAGCCTTCTCAACTGCTCGGCCACCTCCTCCGGCGAGCGGGTTCCCCGGTACAACGAGATCGCCATCTCGGTGAGGGCGCCGGACTCCCCGGGGCCCAGGCCGGTCAGGACCTCCTTTTTGGGGTAGCGGGCCCGGGCGCCGGCCGATCTCTGCAGCTCGACCGAGGCCGCCGCCGCCAGCTCGGCGATCGCCGCTACGTCTACCGCCTCGGCGCTGTTGGGCTCGAAGCGGGGAAGCGCCTCCCAGGCCGGTACCAGCTCCCGGAGGAACGAAGCGAGGGCTTCGCCCACCGGCTGGATCGGGCGGCGGTAGCGACGCGGGGTGACCACCCCGGCCGGCACCTCGATCACCGGGGCGCAGTCCTGGGGTTCCAGCAGCAGTGCGGTGCGGTCCAGGCAGGTCAGGCAGATGGCGGCGGTCTCCGGGAATGCCCGGAAGACCCGGTCCAGGCTCTCCAGGTGGCCGACGTCGCTCTCCAGCTCGCTGGCGGTGGCCACCCCGGCCAGCCACACCCTCACCCTTCCGCCAGGGGTGCCGACGGTCCAGCTCCCGGTGACGGGCAGACCGGGCAGGGCGAAGCCGGACGGCGCCCCGTCGACGTCGACCGGAGTCCCGGCGGGCAGCCAGGCGTCCAGCTCGAGCAGAAGCGCGCGTTGCGAATCCGAGGTTGCAGTCTCCGCCAGCTGGCGTGCGCTTCGGGTCTGCCGGCCGGCTGCCTGCTCCTCGGGCACTGCGCTGCGCATAGCGATGCCCGCGGTGAGCTCCAGCATCTCGAGGATCTCGTCGACCTTGCGCCGGTCGTCCGGCGAAAGTTCCCCCAGCTCCGGTTCCGGCCCTCCGAGCTCGGCGTGCTCCAGGTACCGGGCGACCGCCCGCTGTACCGGGTCCTCTGGTTCGTTCATGGCTTGGTCTTTCCCTCGGTCTTCACCGACGCGCTCAGCCGGGCGTAGTCGCCCTCGTCCAGGTCCTTCAGCGAATCGTGGATCTTGACGACCGCTCCGGCCAGGATCTGGCCCACCCGCTGCCCGGACAGCGGCGGGTTCAACTCCCGGCCGACCGCGGCGCCGCTCTTGCGGTCCACCCGTACCGAGAAGAACACCAGCCGCTCCAGCTTGGTGAGCGAGTACAGGATGGCGTCGGAGATCTCCGCCAGCCTCTTGGCGTCGAAGTACTCGGCCTCGGCGCTGGCGGTGGTCGCCTCGAACGGGACCACCGAGATCTCGTTGCCCTCGTCGTCCTGCCGGGTGGCGTCGAGCGACGGCCCCAGGCGGCGCACCTCAGCCCGCTTCAGGGCGTCGATTGCTTTGTTGCGAGCGACGCGGCAGGCGAACACCGGGAACGGCCCGGTGCAGCGGAACTGCTGGGCGGCCATCGACGCCCACGCCTCGTCGACCACGCTCCAGGGATCCATGCCGGCCACGACCTGTTGATCTCCCCTCCAGACACGCTGAACCGAAGCCCACATGAGCCGTCTCAGCCTTTCGTATTCGTTGCGGTCTACCCCTTCGGGGAGATTGGGGACCTCTTGCACCGACTCACCCTTTGGTTGGTATCGAAAATACGGGTCGAACCGAAAGTCAGGGCTTTCAATTCCTCAACATAGACCGCTGGGGCTTTCGATTCTCATCGCAACTTCGATAACTGTTCGAACGAACCCTCGAAAAGATCCGGGGGAGCGCCCGGCGCAAGCGGTGGCCCCGAGCGGCCGGGCAGGGGAGGTGAGAAGCCGGCAGGCCTCATCGAGCTTCGAAGCAGCGGTCACCTCTCGGGTGGCCGCTGCCTCGCGCCCTTCTGGCCGGCTCAAGAGATCGACCGCACCAGCGCGGCCCAGGCCGCACCGGAGCGTCTGGACTGCCGGGCGAATTCTTTTAGCTCCCGGGGGGAGGCGGCGGCGATCCGATCGACCGCCCGGCCCTCGGAAAAGGTGCCGGTCACAAAGCCGTTGAGCGCCGACATCGCCAGCTCCCACACGGCTCCCAGCCCCCACACCTTGCCGGCGTTGGGAACGATCTCCACCGGCACCGGCTCGTGCTCCAGGCGCAGGACCGTGGCGTCGCCGTCCGGCGTCAGATGAAGCCGGACGTAGCTGACGAAGCCGGCGTACTCCCAGGTCAGCTCGAGGTGCCGGGGCCGGTCGCACCGCAGGATCCGCCCGATTGCGTTGCCCTCCAACTCGTACCGGCCGCCCTCCCGAAGGTCGCCGGTGATAGGCAGAAACCAGCGAACGAGCAGCTCGGGGTCGGTCAGCGCGGCCCACACTCCCACCGGCGATGCGGGGTAGCAGCGCGTCAAGCTCATCCGGCACAGGCCGCCCTCCAGACGGTCCAGCCGGCGTGACGCTGCGCTCGGGTAGGTTGGATCGCCCATCTCGCCACTCTGTTCTACACCGGGTTCTGGGAATCGACCTCGATGGTGGCCTGCCGGGAAAGGGCGGCAGGGACTCGGGTTTTGGTGGTGGTCCCACGCATAGCTGGACGGTCGACCAGGGGTCTTCCCGTCAGCGGGGGAGTACTGCGGTTGAAGCGAGGAGTCGGGCGGTGCTACCTACCCTACGGGTGAGCCTCGAAAGCCGAATAAAGCAAAATCAGATCCGACTCGGGCTGAATTCAGCGGTTGCTGTCCGCCGGTTCTTTGGCGGTTAGCCAAAAGACACTTAACTCCAGCCATTTGGTGCCGATACACCTTGCCGGCGTGGCACGTCGGGTTGCCCCGCTTCACCAAAAGACGCGGGCGACTGCCGTCGGGAAACCGATTCCCAAAGAGGCGGGCAAAGATGCCAAAACGCTCGGCTCGGAGGAGCCCGAGGGCGCCAAGGAGCTGGCCGGCAAGCGGACCGAATACTCCCGGACCTTCTCCACCCGCGAGGGGTTGATGAGCGCTCAGATCTTCCAGGGCCGGTAGAAAGCGAGAACGGGTGCAGTAGGCCTCCGACGGGCAAGATTCAAATGAAGGGCTCAACTTGCGCTGCCGTGCTGCACTGACTAAGAAGCCATTTGCCACAACGCGAGTGCAATTCCGATG
>DATABX010000222.1:0-7392 GCA_036259335.1 Actinomycetota bacterium | reverse complement strand
TATGCCCACCCCACCGCCCCACCCAGTGACTAGTAGCGCCCGGTCGAGTCTCGCCGCCCGCCGTACGCAATGCCAACCCGCCGAATGAGAGAGCAGATAGAGAGAGGCCAAGCCGCCATGGCCATGCCTTGGCTTGCTTGATTGCCATGTAATTCAACCAACGAACGAACTGAACGTCCGGCCGAGACGCCGGTCTCGCTCGGTGCGGCAGCTGTGTTGCCCTTGCCTCCGGGCGAGCGTGAGCCGGCCGGAAGGAACAGTACAGAAAGAACTTGACTACCTACACCGGTGCCGGCCGGCGCACGTTCAGTTCGGGCGCAGGCGGCATGCAGATGCTGTGTGTGTGTGATGTGGGTTGGTGGGTGATCAGCGATGGGGGGCTCAGGGCCGCTCGGTTTCTTTCTCTACCCGTCGCCCGGCCCGGAGCGGAGCCGTCGTCCGGAGCGGCCGGCTTAAGGTGCCGGCGAAGGCGAGGGCGAGGCGGCCGGGGCCGCACGGCGCTCGCTGGTAAAGCTCTCGAGGATCGCGTCGAAGGTCGAAGCCATGCCGTCGAACTCGTCCCGGGGCAGCGCCTCGAAGATCAGTACGTTCATCTTGGCGCCGTCGAAGATGAAGTAGTGGGAGTGAGCGCCCTCCCGGCCGGTGGACTCCTGCTTGAACGCGTACAGGTAGTGAAAACCGAGCTTGCCCTTGTCGTTGATGGGCCTGCGGGAGAGGATCTCCACGTTGGGCCCCACGATCAGCTTGTCGAGGGTGCCCTGGATCACACCCAGGTCGTTGGCCGACATGTCGGGGTCGTAGACGATCTCCTCAGGCAGCGGCACCACCCGCACCTTGAGTGCCGGCTTGTCCGGGTCCGGGCCGGCGATCAGCCGGACTTGCGTGTCCTCGTCGGTGGTGAGCTCGATCTTGGAGTTGTTCTCGATCTGGGCCCAGTCCTCCGGGTAGGAGAGCTTGATGCCCGCCTCCTCGTCGGTGAAGGTGACGGTTTCGTCCGGAGTGGTGCCGGGCGGCGACTCTGCGACCTCACGCCCGTCGAGCACCAGATTCGTGCCGAGCGCGTAGGCACCCAGGCCGAGGACCAGGGTGAGAACTACGAGACCAGCGCGGATTAGAAGCGACTTGTTCGGGACAGCCATATGGAGTCATTCTAAGGGCATTGTCGAAAACGACCTGCGCGAGCGGACCAGGTTCAGGCGTCCGAAAGTTTCCGACGCCACTCACAGTGGCGATACTTCCCGATGGTAAGGACCAATGTGCGTAGGTTCCGCCGTCCATTCGAACACGCCACGCCTCTATTCGAACACTTTCCGTAACTTTTTCTGGACGGACCGTGGGGAATTGGCATATGCTTCCCCTCAACTCAGCGTGAAGGCGTTGGGCACTGACCCCATGTGGGCCAGACCGCCAAGTATGCCGCGAGGGTCCCAGCCTCGAGGGCGAGAAAGGAAGACATAGATGGTCCTGTGGTTGATCGCACTGATGGTACTCATCGCCATACCGGCGGAGATCTTCCTGCTCAACCGGATTCTCACCCCGATCACCGAGATCAAGGGTCATATCGATCAGATCCTGGTCGACGGCGTCATCCTCACCGGCCACCTCGACGGCGTCGGCGACATGCTGGCGGAGACCAAGGACGTCGTCAGCCAGGTTGCCACCGGTGCGCTGCGCTACGGCGGCGGGGTCGACAAGGTCCTGCGGGCCATCGGCAAGTAACCACCCTCAACCTTAAGGAGACACCATGTCGCTTGCCGGAATCATCGCTCTTCTTCTCATCCTCGTTTTCGTCTTCATCCTGACCTCGTACCTTTTGAGGGTCATCACGATCCTGGTCCACGTCAGCTTCACGCTGGGCACGATCATCGCCGGAGTCCGCGCCATCGCCAGCCAGATCGAGACGGTCCCGGAAACGGTGGCCTCGGTCAACAACGACCTGGTCCCGGTTCAGGCCGCCAGCGACGCCCTGGCAGCTCGCACCGGAGGCCGGAGGGCCATCGGCACCTAAACCTCGCTCGATACCCTGCAAACCCGCCAAGGAGGTGATGGGGTGATATCGGTAAAGTGAGCAGATGTTGGCGCTGACACCTGCAAGGGGCACTTTACGGCCGAAACGAGGGAGGACCTCATGCGCCAGGTCGCAGTCCATCTTCGAGACGTGCACCGGGTCATGACTCCCACGCAGACCGTCATGAGCTACATCATGAAGAACGCCAAGTAGAGTAGTTCGCAGGAACTAGGGTCAGCCGCTCCCCGGTCGGGGAGCCAGCATGGGGAAAGACCCGGAGGTAACAAATGCCGGTCGAGTTCAGGTGCTCCGACATCGGAGCGGACACGTGTAAGAAGCACTTCGTCGCCCAGACGTGGGAGGAGCTGATGGATCAGGTGGCCGATCACCTGCGCATCGTTCATCGGGTGAGGACCCCGACCCAGACGCTCATGACCTACATCGCAAAGAAGGTCAAAGTCACAAGCGGCTAGCCGGCTTAACGAAGGTTGCGGGCAACCTCCAGCCCCCGCTGCAGCCGGACGAGGCAGTCGTGCCGGCCGAGAAGCGTCATCAGGTCGAAAACCGGAGCCGACACGGTCGAGCCGCTGATCGCCACGTAGAACGGGGCAAACGCGGTGCGAGGCTTGAGCCCCATGTCGTCTGCGACCGCCCTCAGGGTCGCCTCGACGTTGTCCTTGTCCCAGGGCTCCAGCGTCGCCAGCTCTTTGATCGTCCTCTCGAACAGCTCGGTAACGTGCGCCCCCGACATGGCCTTGCGGGCGGCCTCCGGGTCGATCTCCGGGGAACCGAACAGCCCTCGCACCAGGCCCGGCGCCTCCTCCAGCCGGCGAATGCGAGTCTGGATCAGCGGGGTCGCGGCATCGATCTTCTTGCGCTCGTCGTCCGAGAGCTGCTCCCCCACCAGGCCGGCCTTCACGTAGAACGGAGTGACGAGCCGGGTGAGCTCGTCCTCGGGAAGCAACCGGAGGTACTCGCCGTTCATCCAGTCGAGCTTTTTGGTGTCGAACATCGCCGGCGAGGCGTGGACGTCGGATACCTGAAAGCGGGCTATCAGCTCCTCCCGGCTGAGAATCGTGTCGTCGGCCGTGCCCCAGCCGAGCAGGGCCAGGAAGTTGACCATCGCCTCCGGCAAATAGCCGGCCTCCCGGAAGTCCCTCACCGACACCGAGCCGTGGCGCTTGCCGAGCGGCTTGCGGTCCGGCCCCAGCACCTGGGGGAGGTGGCCGAACTTCGGGATCGGGTTGCCGAGGGCGGTGTGGAGCAGGATCTGCTTGGGGGTGTTGGAGAGCAGGTCGTCGCCCCGGATGACGTCGGAGATCTCCATCAGGCCGTCGTCGACCACCACCGCCAGGTGGTAGAGCGGAGCGCCGTCGGAGCGCAGAATCGCGAAGTCGTCGATCTGGTCCAGGTTCGTGGTCACCGGGCCGATCACCAGGTCTTCGAAGACGATCTCCCCCTTGTCGGGCACCCGCACCCGGACCACCGAGGAGCGGCCCTCGGCTTCGAAGGCGGCGACCTCCTCGGGGGTGAGGCGGGAGCAGCGGCCGTCGTACCCGGGGCGGCGACGCTCCGCCATCGCCTGCTTGCGGCGTTCGTCGAGCTCCTCCTTGGTGCAGTAGCAGCGATAGGCGTTGCCGGCGGCCAGCAGGCGCTCGGCGGCCTGCTTGTGCAAGTCGGTGCGCTGCGACTGGCGGTAGGGCGCGTGGGGGCCCTCGACCTGCGGGCCCTCGTCCCAGTCCAAACCGAGCCACCTCAGGTCCTCGAGGACCTCCACGTAGGCCTGTTCGGTGAACCTGGAGGTATCGGTGTCCTCGATCCGGAGCACGAACTTGCCGCCCGAGTGCCGGGCGTGCAGCCAGTTGTAGAGGAAGGTGCGGACGTTGCCGACGTGCAGCGAGCCGCTCGGCGCCGGCGCCGCCCTTACCCGGACCGGCGGGGAACCGTTCATCGGGGGCCCGGGCTCTCGCCGACCGAGACGTCGAGTGCGCCTATGCCCTCGATCTCGACGCTCAGCCGGTCGCCCGGCTCCATCGGGCCGATCCCCGACGGGGTGCCGGTCAGGATCACGTCGCCCGGCAGCAGGGTGACGTAGGCCGAGACGAAGGTGACCAACGCCGAGACGTTGAAGATCATCATCGAGGTGGTGCTGGACTGGCGGACCTCACCGTTCAGCCGGGTGGTGATTGCGACGTTGGAGGGGTCCAGGTCGGTCTCGATCCACGGCCCCAAGGGCGCTGAGGTGTCGAACCCCTTGGCCCTCCCCCACTGGCCGTCAAGGCGCTGCAGGTCCCGGGCGGTGGCGTCCACGCCGCAGGTGTAGCCGAGGATCACCTCCTCGTGCCGGCCCAGCGACACCCCCTTGGCCACGCTGCCGATCACCACCGCCAGCTCGCCCTCGTAATCCAGCTGCTTGCAGCCGGGCGGCGTTACCACCCGCTCCCCCGGACCGATCACCGAGGTGGACGGCTTGTAGAAGAAGGTGGGGTAGTCGGGAATCGCCTTGCCCATCTCCTCGACGTGGTCGCGGTAGTTCAAGGCGATGCCGATCACCTTGGAGGGCACGCTGGGGGCCAGCAGGCGCACGTCCTCCAAGTCGTAGGTGACCCCGGTGACCTCGTAAGGGAGGAACGGGGTGCTCGAGATCTCCTCTACTACGCCGTCCTGCAGGATTCCGTAAGCGATGCGGTTGCCGTATTTGAAGCGGGCAAACCTCAAACGTGCTCGTTCCAGTCCGAGTACTTCTCGACCTCACCCCGCACGGTGGCGAAGAACACTTCCTGGATCTTGCGGGTCGTCGGGCCGGCCTCCCCCAGGTCGCGGTCGTCCACCGAGCGGATCGGCACCACCTCGGCGGCGGTTCCGGTCATGAACGCCTCGTCGGCGGTGTAGAGGTCGGTCCGCGCCAGGTCGGTCTCCTCCACCTGGAACCCGAGGTCTCGGGCGATGATCATGATCGCCTCCCGGGTGATGCCGCCGAGCGGCCCGGAGGCCAGCGGAGGCGTCATCAGGACCCCGTCTCGGACGATGAACACGTTCTCGCCGGTGGCGTCCGCGACAAACCCCCGCTCGTTGAGCATGATCGCCTCGTCGTAGCCGCTCTTGACCGCCTCGACCTTGGCCAGCCCGGAGTTCAGGTACTGCCCGGTGGCCTTGGCCGCCGGTGGGATGGCGTTGTGGTCGTTGCGCCGCCAGGAGGAGATCTTGGTCCGCACGCCCTGCATGAGCGACTCCTCGCCCAGGTAGGCGCCCCAGCTCCAGGCGATGATCGACACCTTCACCGGCGACACCAGCGGGTTCAGCCCCATCTCCCCGTAGCCGTGGTAGACCAGCGGGCGGATGTAGCACGAGTCCAGCTCGTTGGCCCGGACGGTGTCTTTGACCGCCTCGACCAGCGCCTCGACCCCGAACGGCATGTCGATCAGGTAGATCTTCGCCGACCGGTGCAGCCGCTCGATGTGCGGGGTCAGCCGGAAGACCGCCGGGCCCTTCTTGGTGTGGTAGGCCCGGATTCCCTCGAACAGGCCGGAGCCGTAGTGAAGGCTGTGGTTGAGCACGTGTACGGTTGCCTTTTCCCACTCGACAAGTTCGCCGTCCATCCAGATGAACTTAGTGGGGGTGATAGGCATTTCGTGATGCTCCCTTCCTCAAGAGCGCGCTCGGGGCGCGAAACAGGTGGCCTGATTGTATCTAAAGAATTGCGTAGCGGAGATGAAACGGGGTGCGGTCAGTCGCCGAGATCGATCGCCCGTACGTCGGTGGCGTCTACGGAGTCCTTGATCTTGCCGAGGACTGCGGGCGGGATCTCGTCGTCTACCGTAAGGCCCATCAGGGCCTCACCTCCGATCGTCTGCCGGCTGACCTGCATGGAGGCGATGTTGACGCCCGCCTCGCCGAGCACCGAACCGACCCGCCCGACGACGCCCGGGCGGTCGGTGTACTTGATGAAGCACATGTGGCGCTCGGGCTGCATGTCCATGCCGTAGCCCCAGACCGAGACGATGCGCTCTTCGTCCCTTTTGCCCACCAGCGTGCCGGCGACGTTGACCATGCCCTTCTCCGATCCGGCCCCCACCGAGACCAGGCTGACGTAGTCGGAGGCGACCGCCGACTTGATCTCTTTGACCTGGATCCCCCGCTCGGACGCCAGCAGCGGGGCGTTCACGTAGGTCACCGGCTCGTGCACGATGGCGGAGAACAGTCCCTTGAGGCCGGCCAGCGTAAGGATGCGGGTGTCGTGCTCGGCCACGGTGCCGCGGAACTCCATGCTGACCTCGGTGATCCGCTCGCCGGCCACCGCGTGGGCGATGCGGCCGAGCGTTTCGGTGAGCGAGATGAACGGGCGGATCGCCTCGACGTACTCGGCGCCGCCCTTGATGTTGACTGCGTAGGGAGCGAACTCTCCCCGCAGCGCCAGAAGCACCTGCTCGGCGATCGCGGTGCCGGCCTTCTCCTGCGCCTCCTGGGTCGAGGCCCCCAGGTGCGGGGTGACGACGAAGTCGGGCTCCTGGAAGAACGGGTGCTCGGGGCTGGCCGGCTCCTTCTCGTAGACGTCGATGGCCGCCCCGGCGACGATGCCGTCGTGGTGCGCCTGCAGCAGGGCGTCCTCGTCGACGATCCCGCCCCGGGCGGCGTTGACGATCCGGACCCCCGGCTTCATCCTGGCGAACTCTTCCTTCCCCAGCATCCCCTTGGTCTCGGAGGTCTTCGGCAGGTGGATGGTGATGAAGTCGGCCTCGCGCAGCAGGTCGTCGAGCCTCGGGGCCAGCGTCGCCTTCATCTCGGCGGCCCGGGCCTCGGTGACGTAGGGGTCGAAGACCACGATCCGCATGCCGAAGCCGGCCGCCCGCTGGGCGACCAGGGTGCCGATTCGCCCCAGCCCCACCACCCCGAGGGTCTTGCCGTGCAGCTCGACGCCGGTGAACTTGCTGCGAGCCCACTTACCTGCCCGGAGCGAGGCGTCGGCCGCAGGGATCTGCCGGGCCATCGACAGCAGCAGCGCCATCGAGTGCTCGGCCGCCGACAAGATGTTCGACTGCGGAGCGTTGACCACCAGAATGCCCCGGCGGGTGGCGGCCTCGACGTCGATGTTGTCCAGCCCGATGCCGGCCCGGCCCACGACCTTCAGGCGCCATCCCTTGTCGATGGCCTCCCTGTCGATCTGGGTAGCCGACCGGACGATCACCGCGTCGTACTCGCCGATCACGTCCAGGAACTGCTGGCGGGGAAGCTCCGGGAGGACGTCGACGTCCAGCTCGGCACGCATCTTCTCGATCCCCTCCTCGGCGAGGGGCTCCGCGACGAGGACTTTAAGGGACATTGCTTACTGGCCGGCTTCCTTGAACACTTCCGAGGCCGCAGCGACCGACGAGCCGGGCTTGAAG
>DATABX010000221.1:0-3063 GCA_036259335.1 Actinomycetota bacterium | reverse complement strand
CGAGATGCCGCCGGACGCGTCCTTTGGCAAGGTCGACACGGAGCCGGAGCCCCCGGTGACGGTCGGCCGGGTCAGCGTCTTCTACCAATGACGGTAGCCGGCCACGCCGGCCGGCCGGTTCCCGGAGCGGCCTGGCTCCAGCGGCGGCCGGAGTGGCCTCTGGCCGTGGTGGCCTTGGGCTGCTGGGGGCTGGTGCTCCTGAGGGCTAGGCCCGGGCACGCCGGCCACGCCGGGGGCTCCTGGCTGCAGCTGCAGGGCGAGTGGCTGCTGATGGTTCCGGCCATGATGCTGCTGCCCTCCCTGCCGATGGCCAGGCGGGTGGCGCGCAACTCCCTTCGCCGGCGCCGTACCCGGGCGGTCCTGCTGTTCGGCGTTGCGTCGCTGGCCGTGTGGGCCGGGTTCGGGGTGGCGGCGGTGACCGCCGTCCACCTGCTCGACCTCCGCTCTCCGCTGGTGCTGGCCGGGACGCTGGCTGCCGCAGCGGCGTGGGAGCTCACGCCGGCGAAGAGACGGTTCCTTCGGGCGTGCCACCGAATGCCGGCTCTGCCTCCTCACGGGCCCAAAGCCGACCGGGCGTGCGCCGACCTCGGACTTCGGTACGGGCGCTCGTGCTTCGGCGCCTGCTGGGCGTTGATGCTGCCGATGGCGATCGCCGGGCACTCGCCGGGCCTGATGGCCCTGCTGACGGGCGTAGCGGCCGCGGAGGAGATAGTGGTCAGGGGCCACCGGATTGCTCCGGTCGCCGCGGTCCTGCTGCTGGTCGCATCGGCGATGGTTATGGTCGCCGGCTAACCCCCGGGCGGCACCTTGTGCAGGATCCACACGTTCGGCTCCCAGTAGCGGCCCCGGTCGGCGTCGCGGTCGATGTCCAGGGTCGACAGACCCCAGGGGAACACGTAGGTCCCGGTGGCCGGGTACGCCAGACCGGTCCAGCTCTCCCACTCGGCGACCGTGCCGGTGATTCGCAGGGACTCCGGGGCCGGCTTCAGGATCTCCGCACCCAGCATTAGGTGCGCTCTCAGCCAGGGGTCGAAGGGCAGGCCGTCGGCCGCCTTCCAGGTGACGTACTCCGAGATGGGCGCCAGCGGGTAGCGCTCCTTCCAGCTCGGGCGGGCGGGGGCCAGCAGGTTGGCGAAGCCCCGAGCCTCCGCCAGTGCCGCCATCGTCTTCAGCACCAGCACCCCGAAACCCTTCGACCGGTTGCGCCGCGGCACCTCGGCCGCCATAGCCGAGATGGTGTTGGGCTCGAGCCCCTTCTCCTGCCCGGCAAGGCCGAGCACGATCAGGTCGTCGATGCCGCCGGGAAGTCCGTCGACCGTGCCGTCCCAGACGAACGGAATCGTGTTGCCCCGGGCGATCATGCGGCCGGTCCGCTCCTCCACCAGTACGAACTGGTACTCCGGGAAGCACTCGTAGAGCTGCTCCCACGCCGGGTGCAGCACGTCGCCGTGCCGGTTGTACTCGGGCCACACGCTCGGGAACAGCTGGTCGAACCGGGATGTGAGGTCGGGCTCCTCCGAGTGGAAGATCGCCCGCACCTGCTCGTCTCCCCATGTGAGCTCGATGCTCACCGTTTCGGACCGCCGCCAACCGGGTTGTTACAATCCCAAGTAACCTTGTCTGGCAACGCCTGAGCGCGGCGCCTCGGGCCGGAGTTCGTTGGATCGATCTCCGGCAGATGCAGGTAACCGCCGCCGGTCTCGTCCTTCGTAAACGACGCCGGGGCGGCAACTCCCTTTGGAACAGGAGCAGAGATGGGCGGGCGATTCGGGAATCTCATCACCGCCATGGTGACTCCCTTCGACGGCGATGGCAAAGTCGACTTCGACGCGGCCCAAAAGCTCGCGGCCTGGCTGATGGACAACGGGTCGGACGGGATAGTCGTGGCCGGCTCCACCGGCGAAGCTTCCACCCTGACCGACGGCGAGCAGCGGGACCTGTGGAAGGCGGTGAAGGAGGCGGTCGGCGGCCGGGGGAAGGTCATCGGCGGTACCGGCAGCAACGACACCGCCCACGCTATCTTCCTCACCCAGGCGGCCGAGCAGGACGGCCTCGACGCCGCACTGGTGGTCACGCCCTACTACAACAAGCCCCCCCAGGCCGGACTGCTGGCGCACTTCCGGGCGGTCGCCGGCTCGACCTCGCTGCCGGTGATCGTCTACGACATCCCGGCCCGCAGCGTGACCAAGATCGAGCACTCGACCCTCATCGAGCTGGCCCAGGTCACCAACATCGTGGCGGTGAAGGACGCGGTCGGAAGCGTGCAGGGGGCCGCCCGCCTGGTGGCCGACGCCCCGGAGGGCTTCCAGGTCTACTCGGGCAACGACGCCGACACCCTTCCCTGGCTGAGCGTGGGGGCGGTCGGAGTGATCGCGGTGGCGTCGCACGTCGTCGGGCCCCAGATGGCCGAGATGATCCGCCTGTTCACCTCCGGCGACCCGGAGGGGGCCCGCAAGATCCACCTCGACCTGATGCCGGTGTTCGACGCGATGAGCCTCACCACCAACCCCATCCCGGTGAAGGCCAGCCTGGAGTTGATGGGACACCGGGTCGGCGCCCCGCGCCTGCCACTGATCCCCGCCGACGACGCTCAGCGCGCCACGCTGAAAGCCGTGCTCACCTCCGCAGGAGTCCTTTGAGAGCGAGCCGCCCGTGACGCCGAAGAAGCGCAGCGGCGACACCACCAAGATCATCTTCCTGGGCGGCCTGGGCGAGATCGGCCGCAACATGACCCTGTTCGAGCACGGGGGCAAGATCCTCGTGATCGACGTGGGCCTGATGTTCCCCACCGAGGAGATGCTCGGTGTCGACCTCGTCCTCCCGGACTTCACCTACCTCAAGGAGCGGCGAGACCAGGTGGTCGGTGTCCTGCTCACCCACGCCCACGAGGACCACATCGGCGGGCTGGCCTACCTGCTGAAGGAGATGGACGTCCCGGCGATCTACGGCGCCCGGCTCACCCTCGGCATCCTGAGATCCAAGCTGGACGAGCACCGGGTGCTGGACAAGGCGAACCTGAAGGAGGTGGCGGCGCCGGGGACGCTGTCGCTCGGCCCCTTCGAC
>DATABX010000220.1:0-1759 GCA_036259335.1 Actinomycetota bacterium | reverse complement strand
CTGGCCTACCTGCTGAAGGAGATGGACGTCCCGGCGATTTACGGCGCCCGGCTCACCCTCGGCATCCTGAGATCCAAGCTGGACGAGCACCGGGTGCTGGACAAGGCGAACCTGAAGGAGGTGGCGGCGCCGGGGACGCTCTCGCTCGGCCCCTTCGACCTGAGGTTCTTCAACATGGTCCACTCGATCCCCGACTGCCTGGGGACCCACATCACCACCCCGGCCGGCACCATCTTCTACACCAGCGACTACAAGCTGGATCCCTACCCCATCGGGGAGCGGCCCACCGACCTGGAGGGCATCGGCGAGGTGGCGTCCCGCGGGATCGACCTGTTCCTCGGCGACTCGACCAACGCCGACCACCCCGGGCACACGCCGTCGGAGCGGACGGTGGGCGAGCCGCTCCACGAGGTGATCAGCACCGCCCACGGCCGGGTGATCGTCGCCTGCTTCGCGTCGAACATCCACCGGGTCCAGCAGGTGCTGACCGCCGCCGAGTCCGAGGGCCGGGTGGTGGCGTTCCTCGGCCGCAGCATGCTGAACAACATGCGGGTGGCGCAGGAGCTGGGCTACGTGAAGGTGCCGGAGTGGATGGTCATCCCGATCGACCAGGTCGGCCAGTACCCCGAGGACAAGGTGGTGATCGTCTCCACCGGATCTCAGGGCGAGCCGCTGTCGGCACTGTCGTTGATGTCGGCCCGGGAGCACAAGTGGATCCAGTTGCACCAGGGCGACACGGTGGTCCTGTCGGCCACGCCGATTCCGGGGAACGAGTCGGCCGTGCGCCGGGTGATCGACGGGCTGTTCCGGATCGGGGCCAAGGTCGTCGCCCCTCCGCTGAGCAAGGTTCACGTCTCCGGGCACGCCTCGGCGGAGGACCTCAAGCACATGCTGGAGCTGGTCGGCCCCAACTGGTTCGTCCCGGTCCACGGTGAGTACCACCACCTGGCTCTGCACGCCGAGCTGGCGCACCAGGTGGAGATCCCCAACGACCACGTGATCGTGATGGAGGACGGCAACGTCCTGGAGATGACCGACGGCGTGGTCAAGCGCTCCCGCCAGCACGTCGAAGCCGGGTTCGTCTTCGTCGACGGCCTGGGCATCGGCGACGTGGGCGACGAGGTGCTGCGCGACCGCAGGGTGCTGGCCGACGAGGGGGTCGTGGTGTGCGTGGTGACCATCGACTCCTACAACGGCGACCTGCTGGCCGGGCCGGACATCATCTCCCGCGGCTTCGTCTTCGAGGACGTGGCCTCGGAGTTTTTGGAGGAGGCCAAGAACCGGGTCCGGGAGGCGGTGGCCAACCTGGCGGAGGACGAGATCACCGACTACACCGCGGTCCGCCGCAAGGTCCGCAAGGCGCTGGGCAGCTTCGTCTGGAAGCGCACCGGGCGCCGGCCGATCATCCTGCCGATCGTCATGGAGGTCTAGCAGGTACCAAGGTGGCCGAAACCAAGGCAACCGAGAACGGGCGGCACCAGCGGCAAGATGCCCACAACCATCCTCCGGGCGTTGCACCTCCAGCGCCGTGGACATCACATTTACCCGGCGGATCCATCAGGTCGTCGCGCGGGGTGGGTGGTTACAGATACGGGATAGGCAGGCACCAGGGGAGTCCTAGACCGACCGCGGAACCCGGAAATCCGCCGGTAGGCGGCCCGCGTAGCCGAAGATGGATTCCGGACCGCACCGGCGCCGGGCGAAGGTAGCCCGTTGGAGAGCCGGCGCGGAAGGCACCAGCCGGGCGAATCGCCGGCTG
>DATABX010000219.1:0-2426 GCA_036259335.1 Actinomycetota bacterium | reverse complement strand
GCTGTTCTTCGCCGCCGGATCGGTGGTGTCGGCGAAGAACAGCAGGCAACCCTGGATCACCCGGGCCCTCCCGACCCGGTCCGACAGCTGGCCGAGCAGCGGCATCGCCGCCACGTAGCCCAGAAGGTAGGCGGTGACGATGGGGGTGGCGCGTTCGGGGTGCTCGATCGGGATGCCCATGTCGCGCATGATGTCTGCCATCACCGTGACCACGACGTAGGCGTCGAGGGCGGCCAGCAGCACCGCGACCGACGACACCCCCGCAGCGAGCCGCCGGCGCGGGGAGACGGGGGTCCGGGTCAACGGGGGTCGGGTCTAGACGGGGGCTTGGATGTCGGCGGGCTCGTTGAAGCCGGACAGGGTCACCGTCACCACCGTCTCCTCGTCCCGCCCGGAGAGCCTGAAGGGCATCTCGGCCCGGATCAGCTGCTTGGACTCCCGGGCCACCCACAGAGTGGTATCGCCCTCGGCGCCCGAGGCGAGCAGGGAGAGGCCCTCGACGTTGCGGGGGTCCAGGTCCCCCTTGATCCGGTAGGTGGCGACGCCGTCGATCTCCTCGGTGTCCTCGGTGGTCGCCTCGTTCACCTCGCGCAGGGCGGAAGGGAGGCTCCGCTCGCCGCTGAGCAGGCCGGAGGGGTTGAAGATGCGGCTGTAGATCGCCTCCGGCACCTGACGGAACCCCCCGGTCGGCCCCTTGAGGTAGGGCACTCCGCCGGCGACGATGTACTCGTACTCCACGAGCGTACCGGCCTGGAGGACCTTGGCGGCAGCGGAAACGCCCCCGTCGGCGGTGATCACGCCGTCGGCCTCGGTGATCTGGAAGTTGGACGGGCGATCCGCCTCCACCTGAAGCGAAAACCGGACCGTGTTCACCTCGTCCATGGCGTCGGAGCTCTGAACCAGAAGGCTGCGGCCGTCGGGCAGCGAGTCCGAGGAGCGGTCCTGAGAGCAGCCGGCCAGCAGCGCGGCCAGCAGCAATACCACCACGACGGACCACGACCTCGAGCGCCCACTGCTCCTCATAGGAGCCATTTTGTCACCGAAACCGCGGCCGGGCCGACGACCGGCAATTCGGGACGATGTCGATCTGGTCTAGCAGTGTCTCCGGTGGCAGGATGGCCCCGTGAACGCAGCACTTCGAACCGGGAGAAAGCTGTTGGCGGCGGTGGCCCTGCCGGTCGTCCTGGCCGCCTGCAGTCCGCCGGGGCTGACATCCGCGGCGCCGGACCCGGACGAGTCGCGCCGGCTGGAGCCGGGAATCGTCCGGGCGGTCGATCTGCTGGCCGTACCCGAGCTGGGCCCGGTGCGCCGGTTGACCGAAGCCGAGGTGCCCGACTACCAGGGCCCGGAGTTCCGGGGCGAGTGCGGGAGGGCGGTCGCCCAGCCGCAAGCCTCCCGCCGGCTGGCGGCGGCGTTCGTCGGGGAGCAGGCGACCCTTTCCGAAGTGATCGTCGAGCTGGATGCCGACGAGGCGGGCAAGCTGATCCGAGACCTGAGGGAAGGGGACTCCCGCTGCGACCCCGAGGTGACCCGCACCCCCCAGGGCCAGTCGCAGACCTACCGGCACGGGCCGGTGGTGGACATCGGCGAGGTGGGCGAGGACCGGGTGGCTACCCGCGGCACCCTGGAAGTGGACGGCACCACCGTCAGCATGCTCACGATCCTCATCCGCGACGAGGGGCTGGTGCTCTACGGGCTGGTGTCGACCGAGGGGCCGCTACGAGAGGATGCCGCCGAGCGGCTGGCCGAAGTCATGGAGGACCCGTTCGAAGAGCTGGCCTCCTAATCGACGTCGATGTGCAGCGCCAGGTCGATTGCCGGCGCCGAGTGGGTGATGCGGCCCACCGAGATCGCGTCGGGCCTTAGGGCCGCGATGCCGCCGATGGATTCCAGCGAGACCCCGCCCGAGACCTCCAGGAAAAGCCCCTCGGGCTTTGACCTCACCGCCTCCCCGACCGTAGCCAGGTCGGCGTTGTCCAGCAGCACCCGCTCCGCTCCCGCTTCGGCCGCCTCCTGAAGCTCATCCAGGCTGCGGACCTCGACCTCGACCTCCAGGGAGCTGCGAGCCTTCGCCCGGCGCACCGCCTCGGCGATGCCTCCCGCCAGCTTGCAGTGGTTGGTCTTGATCAGGATCGCGTCGTACAGCCCCTCCCGGTGCAGGCTGCCGCCGCCGGCGGCCACCGCGTAGCGCTGGACCGCTCTCATACCGGGGATCGTCTTGCGGGTGCAGCTGCTCTGCACCCGCAAGACGATCCCCGGCATGAGAGCGGTCCAGCGCTACGCGGTGGCCGCCGGGGGAGGCAGCCTGCACCGGGAGGGGCTGTACGACGCGATCCTGATCAAGACCAACCACTGCAAGCTGGCGGGAGGCATCGCCGAGGCGGTGCGCCGGGCGAAGGCTCGCAGCTCCCTGGAGGTCGAGGTCG
>DATABX010000218.1:0-8266 GCA_036259335.1 Actinomycetota bacterium | reverse complement strand
GCGATTGCCGGGCGGTTTGGCGATGCTTGCGCCACTACCAGGGAGGAAAAATGGAAAATCGGTGGTTGAAGCGGCTGGGCACCGGCTGGCTAGCGCTTGTGATGGTGGTGGCGATGGCGCCGACGCCGCCGGCGCCATCGCCACCACCATCACAAGCGCTAGCCAGCCGGTGCCCAGCCCCTTCAACCACCGATTTTCCATTTTTCCTCCCTGGTAGTGGCGCAAGCATCGCCAAACCCCTGTGCGATCGCAAGACCCGGTGGCGGTGAAAAAAAACGAAGGGCGCCTGAAGAGGCGCCCTTCGTCTTTACGTGTTCACTGGACATAGGAGCCCGAGCTGGAAGTGCTGCACCGGTGGGACCATTTCGGCGTCCATTGCTCGGGGGTGGCCCGGGAGAAATTCGCTGGTGGATGCCAGCACTCCGACCTAGCGGCCGGTCACCTCCAGGGTCCCGAAAAGACTTTCGCTAATACGGACCACCTCCTTTCTCTGGTATGAAAATGATAGCCCATGCCGTAGCCAATCGCGGAACTTCCAGAGCGGATTTTCCGGCCATCGCCGAGGGGTACGGCTGGCGTGCCGGCGATAACCGCACAGGTGGAATAATCCTCGTGCCCGCGGCGCAGGGATTCACGGCCGGTCGGGGGGTAGCAAGGCTGGGTGCCGCCGCCGGCGGCGGCACCTCAGATCAGCGACTTGGAATCCGGGAGGTCCCACTTGCCAAATGACATCGATCTGACCATCAGGATCGGTCTGGCGGTGGTGCTGGGAGCGATCATCGGCCTCGAGCGGGAGCTCACCGGCCAGAACGCCGGCCTCAGGACGCACATCACGATCTCGATGGGAGCCGCGCTGTTCGCCATCGGCTCGGCCTACAGCTTCGGTGAGTTCATCCAGCCCAGGGCCGACACCAACTACCAGGTTGACGTCACGCGCATCGCATCCAACATCGTGACCGGTGTGGGCTTTCTGGGAGGCGGCGCGATCATCAAGCACGGTGCCTCGGTGAGCGGACTGACGACGGCGGCGAGCATCTGGGTGACCGCAGCGGTCGGACTGGCGGTCGGTCTGGGCAACTTCGTTCCCGCGGTGGTCACCACGCTCATGCTGGTGTTCGTGCTCACCGCACTCCGGGGGCCGCGCCGGTGGCTCAACCGGCGGGCGGTAACCCGGGGAACCGTTGTCATCCAGCTACGACCCGACGCCGACCCCGGAGCGATCGTGAACGCGATGTTCGACCTTTCCGGCGTGACGGTGAAGTCGATTTCGGTCCGCTCCGATGACCCCGAGGGCACAACGGTCTCCGCAGAGCTCAAAGGAAACCACCTCCAGGCGCGGATGGCCGAGCTGGCCGATCGGGAGGATGTCGCCGACCTGGACTCCGGCTCCTGATCGCCGGGTTCAGCCCGAGGTGCAGATCTCCTCGTAGAGACTGCGGGTCAGATGGCCCGGACCGACGCCCAGCTCCTCGTCCAGGGCCGTCCGGCAGATCTCGAACTGCCGCAGCGCTCCGGTCCGGTTGCCGGCGAGGTGGTGCAGCCGCATGACTCGCCAGTGGCCCCGCTCGTGCGCCCGGTCGTGCCGCAACAACAGGTCTCCGTACGCCAGGCCGTCGTCCAGCCGGCAGGTGGCCTCGCAGTAACCGACTAGCCTCTCCAGCAGTGACAGGTAGATGCCCTTCAAGCGATCGCGCTCCTGGACGCACCAGGCCTCGTCCCACCCCTCGAGCAGGTCTCCGCGGTACAGACGGACGGCTCCGCTGGCGGCGGCGGCATCGGCTTCCGTCATCTCCTCCGGCGCTTTCAGACGGATCCGGTCGAAGGCCGACTCCAGCTGCTCAACGTCAAGCCAGACGACCGAAAGGTCGACCTGCACCCAGTCTCGGTCGATCAGCAGCAGCGAGGTGGGCGACACGTTGCCCTCGCCCTGGGTGCGCTGCACGTGCCACAGGGCCTGCCTCAGGTTCTTGCGCGACTGCTTGGTGGAGCTGCCGGCCCACAGGGTGGACGAGAGGACGTCCCGGTGGTGCGGGCGCTCCCGGAACAAAAGGAGGTAGGCGACGATCTGCTGCAGCCGGCGGCTTGCGAGCTGCGGCCAAGGTCCGCCCGCGCTGTGGGCGTGAAAGCGCCCGAGCAAGGCGAACGCGTAAGGACAGGCCAGTGCCGGTCTCGGCCAACTGAACCCGCCGGCTCCGGATGGGAGGGAACCGGCCTTCTCGACTTCCTCGGTGGTGATATTCGTCTCCAACTGGTTAGAGCCTGACCGGTGCGGGCGGGTCAGGATAGAGGGATATCCCTCTATCAGTGGGGTGGAGTGTTGTTAGAACCCTTAGAATCCGAAACATGCGGACAGTTTTTGGCAGAGGTCCGGAACTCGAAGAGATCGAGGCCTTTCTCGACCGAGTTCCCAACGGCCCCGTCGCCCTGGTGATCGCCGGAGACGCCGGCATCGGCAAGACGACCCTTTGGAGTGCGGCACTTTCCGCGGCCGAAGGCCGTGGGTACCGGGCGTTGAAGGCCCGACCGGCCGAGTCGGAGGCGGTCTTCTCCTTCGCAGGCTTGACCGATCTGCTCGAGCCGGCCACCGACCTTCTTCCGTCGCTCCCGTCGCCCCAGCGCCGGGCAGTCGAGGTGGCCCTGTTGGCTGCGGAGCACCAGGGTCCCCACCCGGTCGACCACCGAACGATAGCCGTGGCGGCGCTCAGCATGGTGCGGCTTTTGGCCCAACAGGGGCCGCTCGTCCTGGCGGTGGACGACGTGCAGTGGCTGGACGCCCCCTCGGTCGAGGTGCTTCAGTTCGTCAGCCGGCGGCTCGACAGCTCGCCGGTGGGGATTCTGGTGTCGCAGCGTATCGGCGAGTCGTCGGCGATCCCCTCCATGCTGGCCGAGGCGCTCGACGACGATCGGCTCCGCCGGGTGGAGTTGGGTCCGCTGAGCCGGCAGGCGGTCGAGGCGCTGGTCAGTAGCCGTCTGGATCTGCAGCTCACCCGGCCCTTGAGCGCTCGCATCCACCAGACCTCCGGCGGCAACCCGTTCTTCGCTCTGGAGGTTGCCCGGGCGATCAAGGGCCGGGAAGCCGACTTCATCACCGGGGCCCCGCTGCCTTTGACCGACGACCTGCGCAGCCTGGTGCGGGGACGGCTGTCCACCCTCTCCACCGCCGGGCGAAGAGCCCTCCAGGTGGTCGCCGCGGCTTCGCAGCCGGCCCCGGAGCTGGTGCGGGCGGTGCTGGGTGACGAGGGTCCCGCCGGTATCGACGACGCAATCCGGGCCGGAACCATCGAAGCCGAGCGCGGGCGCCTGCGGCCGACCCATCCGATGATCGGCGCCACCGCGTACCTCGAGCAGCCGGAGGAGGATCGACGGCGCCTGCACTCCCGGCTGGCCGACGCGGTCGACGAGCCCGAACAGAGGGCTCGCCACCTGGCCCTGGCCGCGACCGGCCCCGACGAGGCCGTGGCGGCTGCTCTCGAAGCGGCGGCGGCGAGCGCCGCCAGGCGCGGGGCCGCCGGTGCGGCTGCCGAGCTCGCCGAGCAGGCGATCCGGCTGACCGACCCGGAAGCGAAGGAAGACCGTCAACGCCGCTCCGCCCTGGCCGGCTACCACCACCTGCGAAGCGCCAACATCCTGCAAGCCAGGACCCTTCTCGAACAGGTGGTCAAGGATGCGGCCCCGGGGGCCGAGCGGGCCAACTCGATGGGCCTTCTGGGAGAGGTGGTCTACCTGCTCGGACAGACCAACGAGGCGCTCTCGCTGTTCCGCTCCGCGCTGGCTGAGGGCCAGGACGATGCCAGGGTGGCCGCGCACATCGAGATGAATCTATCGATGGGCACCTTCCTGCAAACCGACTACCCCGCTTCCCAGGCGCACAGCCACGCCGCCCTGGCGCATGCCGAGGCTTCGGGAGACGTAACGCTCATCTCCCACGCCAAGGGCGTGGTCGTGTTCAACGACTGCCTGGTGGGCGACGGGGTGAACGAGTCGATGCTTGCAAGCGCTCTGGAGCTGGAGGACCTGGACGCCCCCACGATGATCTGGTTCGGCCCGACGTTCGTGGCGCCGTTGGTGTGGATGTGGGCGGGCAAGGTGGCGGAAGCAAACGAGGCACTGGCCAGGCTCATGAGGGTTATGGCGGAACGAGGCCAGGAGGCGACGATCTGCCTGCTCGGCCTGTACGTGACCCGCATGGCCTGCTGGGCCGGAGACCTCGCAAGCGCCCGGAACTACGCGGCTATGGGCCGGACCGCCTCCGAGCACAACGGGTGGGCCGCCGGACGGGCCTTCGCCTCCGCGGCGGAGTCGATGGTGGCCTGCCTGGCGGGCGACGCAGCGACTGCCCGGCGCAAGGTCGAGGAGGCCTCGGGAATCCTGGGAAACCAGTCGAAGTTCCGCACGATCTGCATGATGTCGAGCCTCGGGAACCTGGAGCTCTCGCTGGGCGACCACGCCGCGGTCGACCGGGTGTTGGGACCGCACGTCGACTTCATCTGGAGTTCCGGGCTCCGCGAGCCCGGCGTTGCGCCCTTCGTCGCCGACGAGGCCGAAGCGCTGGTCGGCCTGGGACGCGAGGACGAGGCCGAACGACTCATCGACTGGCTCGAACAGACCGGCGGCCGTCTCGACCGGGCCTGGGCGTTGGCGGCGGCCGCCCGCTGCCGTGGGCTGCTGCTGGCCTCCCAGGGCCGCCTTCGGGAGGCGATGGAGCAGGTCGAGCACGCCCTGGTGAACCACAAGCGCCTGGCGATGCCCATCGAGCAAGCCCGCTCGCTGTTGGCCAAAGGAAGGATCCATCGCCGCAACCGGGAGAAGAGTGCCGCCCAGAGCGCGCTCCGCGAGGCACTCGAGATCTTCGAGGCCTGTGGAGCGGCGGCCTGGGCCGAGGCCGCCCGGTCGGAGCTCAGCCGGGTCGGGCTTCGCCCCCGTGCGCCGAAGGAACTGACCGCTACCGAGAGCCGGGTGGCCGAGCTGGCGGCGTCGGGGCTTTCCACCAAGGCCATCGCCGGCAAGGCGTTCCTCAGCCCGAAGTCGGTCGAGGGCGTGCTGACCCGCGTCTACCGAAAGCTAGACGTCCACTCGCGGGCCCAGCTCGCCTCGCTTCTCGCCCGCAGGCCGGACTCCGGCGATCAGCCGCACCCGGACGGTCGGTCATAACCGCTCCCGGCCCCTCCGGCGCCGCCCGACCGGCGGCCGCTCCGGTCGATCTGCTCGTCGTCCGCCACGGCGAGTCCGAGTGGAACGCCCAGGGCCGGTGGCAGGGCCAGGCGGATCCCCGGCTGTCCGCACTGGGCGAAGAGCAGGCGGAACGGGCGGCCCAGGCGCTGGCCGGGCTTCAGGTGTCCCGGGTCGTGTCCTCTGATCTGCGCCGGGCCCGGCGGACGGCGGCGATCATCGCCCGGCGGCTGGAACTGCCCGAGCCGGCCGTCGAGCCCGGCTTGCGGGAGATCTCGGTCGGCGAGTGGACCGGCCTCACGCGCCCGCAGATCGAAGCCCGCTGGCCCAACCTGCTCAGCGTCTGGGCGGAGGGCAAGCTGGAGGCCACGCCGGGAGGCGAATCGCTGACGGCACTGCGAAGCCGGGTGACCGACGCGGTCCACCGGGTCCTGGAAGCAGTGCGGCCGGCCGCCGAGCCGATCACGGTCCTGGTGGTCAGCCACCGCAGGGCGATCTCGGGACTCGAGGAAGCCTCGGGCATCCGTCCGGTCCGGGCCGGGCACCTGGCGGGCCGCCGGTTCATCAGCGCTGGCCCCGGCGAGCTGGTACCGGGCGAACCGATCGACCTGCTGGGCGTCGAGCGCCCGGCCTCGGCAGCCGACCACCCGGGATACGGGTAGCTCGCCGGCCGGATCGGGGCGGCAGCAGCCGGCGAATGTGCACATTCGTCTCAAGCCGTATATAATCCGCTGCGGGTCTTGCCAGTTTTCGCCGGTACGACCACTCCGGGGGTTGGTCGCGAGCACCTCCCCAATCCCCCTCAAGCGTTTCCGCACGCGCCGATGCGCGCTTGTCGTAAGGAGGTGCCACCTTGCCCGGCCCTTAACCTTTCCCACTTCCATTTGCGTGCCAATTACGGCTGTCTCACACGCCGCAGCCCTGAGTCCCTATCGGAATCCGAGGAAAATTCCCTAACAGCCAACGGCCAAACGGCCGGAAAGGCGGGACAGTATGGCAGTAGACGAGATTGAAATTGGTGGCCTAGGCGCCAGCCGGCGCCGCGTAGAAGACGGACGATTGCTCGTAGGCAAGGGCAACTACGTCGACGACTTCAAGTTGACGGGAATGCTCCACGGCGAGCTGCTCCGCAGCCCCCTGGCTCACGCCCGTATTCTCTCCATCGACTACTCGAGGGCCTGGATGGTCCCGGGAGTCCACCTGATCATCACCGGCGAGTTCGCCGCCCAGCACAACCTGGCGTGGATGCCGACGCTCTCCTACGACACCCAGGCCGTTCTGGCGACCGACAAGGTTCGGTTCCAGGGCCAGGAAGTGGCGTTTGCGGTAGCCGACGACCCGTACATCGCCAAGGACGCGTGCGAGCTCATCGATGTCGAGTACGACCCACTTCCCGCGATCGTCAACCCGATGCAGGCCGTGGCGCCCGGCGCCCCCCTCATCCGGGACGACAAGGAAGGGCAGAAGGACAACATCTGCTACACCTGGAACGTCGGGGACAAGGCCGGCACGGATGCCGCCTTCGCCAAGGCGGACAAGATCAGCAAGCTCGACCTGTTCTACCCGAGGTCGAATCCGTGCCCGATCGAGTGCTGCGGCGCTCTGGCCGACTACAAGCCGGAGACCGAGAAGCTCACGATCTACTTGACCACCCAGGCGCCCCACATCATCCGTACCGCAGTCGCGATCGTGGCCGAGCTTCCCGAGCACAAGATCCGGGTCATCTCACCGGACCTGGGAGGTGGTTTCGGCAACAAGGTGCCGGTCTACCCGGGCTATGTATGTGCCACCCTGGCCTCGGTGGTCATAGGCCGGCCGGTCAAGTGGATCGAGGACAAGACCGGCAACCTGATCTCCACCGGGTACGCCCGGGACATGTACATCCACGGCGAGCTGGCCCTGAGGAGCGACGGAACCATCCTGGCCGCCCGCTACCACGCCGACACCGACAACGGTGGGTTCTTCTCGGACGCCCAGCCCACCAAGTTCAAGATCGGCCTGTTCCACTCCGTGACCGGCGCTTACAAGATCCCGGTGGCCTACATGACCGCCCAGGGGCACTACACCAACAAGGCACCCGGGGGTGTGGCCTACCGGTGCTCGTTCCGGATCACCGAGGCTCTGTTCTTCCAGGAGCGGTTCATCCAAAATGCGGCCTACGACATGGGGATGGACCAGACCGAGTTCCGGCGCCTCAACTTCGTGAAACCGGACGAGTTCCCGTACCGGACGGCGTTCGGGTTCCTGATGGACTCCGGCGACTACGAGGCAGCACTGGACATCGCGATGGAGCAGATCGGCTACCACGCGTTCCTGCGTGAGAAGGAGAACGCCAGGAACCAGGGCCGTCTCCTCGGCCTGGGCACCTCCTGCTTCACCGAGCCCGTCGGCGCCGGCAACTCCCGTGAGTACGACATCATCGGCATCAAGATGTTCGACTCGGCGGAGCTGCGGGTCCACCCGACCGGCAAGGCAGTGCTCAAGATCGGCTCCAAGACCCAGGGTCAGGGCCATGAGACGACGTTCGCTCAGATCATCGCCCACGAGACCGGCATCCCGGCTCGCGACATCCTTGTCCAGCACGGCGACACCGACAACACCCCGTTCGGAATGGGCACCTACGCTTCACGCTCCACTCCGACCGCCGGTGCGGCGACCGCTATGGTCGGCCGGAAGATCCGTGCCAAGGCGAAGAAGCTCGCCGCGCACCTCCTCGAGGTGTCTGAGGAAGACATCGAGTGGGAGTTGGGCCGGTTCTACGTCGGCTCCGCACCGGAGCGCGGCGTGACCATCCAGCAGTGCGCGATGGCTGCCTACACCAACATGCCTGACGGCATGGAGCCGGGGCTGGAGAACAACGCCTACTACGACCCGCCCAACATGACCTGGCCGTCGGCCACGTACATGGTGGCGGTTGAGATCGACCCCGAGACGGGCGTCTGGGACACGCTCCGGGTGGTTGCAGTCGACGACTGCGGCGTCCGGATCAACCCGATGATCTGCGAGGGGCAGATCCACGGAGGCATGATCGAAGCCTTCGCAATGTCGAACATGCAGTTCATCACCTACGACAAGGACGGCAACTGCATCGGTGCCA
>DATABX010000217.1:0-8784 GCA_036259335.1 Actinomycetota bacterium | reverse complement strand
GAACACCGCGTCCACCGGGATCTCCCGGATCGGGGTGCCGGGGGTCAGCGCCATGTAGTCCAGCGCCCTGCGGGCGGCTTCTTTCAGCGAGGGGTCGGTGTAGTCCTCGGGGTCGGGGACCCGGTCCTCGATGCCCACGGTCTGCGCCGGGTTGGTGCCCCAGGAGACGTAGCGGCGTAGGTTGGAGGCGTCGATGACGATCTCGCGGTCGAAGACGGCGTCGTCATCGGTGCGCAGGCTCCGCCAGTCCTCCAGCGCCCGCTCCCAGTCGGCGCCCTTGGGGGCGTAGGGGCGGCCCTCCAGGTAGGCAAAGGTGGTGTCGTCCGGGGCGATCATGCCTGCACGGGCGCCGCCCTCGATCGACATGTTGCACACCGTCATCCGGCCCTCCATCGACAGCTGGATGGCCTCGCCCCGGTACTCGATGATCGAGCCGGCGCCGCCCCCGGTGCCGATGGAGGCGATGATCCCCAGGATCACGTCCTTGGAGGTCAGGCCCTCGGGCAGGGCGCCCTTCACGGTGACCGCCATCGTGGCCGGCTTGAGCTGGCTGAGGGTCTGGGTGGCCAGGACGTGCTCGACCTCGCTGGTGCCGATGCCGAACGCCAGCGCCCCGAAGGCGCCGTGGGTGGAGGTGTGGCTGTCGCCGCAGACGATCGTGATCCCGGGCTGGGTCAGACCCAGCTCGGGGCCGATCACGTGCACGATGCCCTGCCCCGGGTGGCCCATGGGCAGCAGCTTGATGCCGAACTCTTCGCAGTTGCGGCGCAGCGCCTCGATCTGCTTGGCCGAGATCGGGTCGGCGACCGGCTTGTTGAGCCCGATCGTCGGCACGTTGTGGTCCATGGTGGCGATCGTCAGGTCGGGGCGGCGGACCTTTCGGCCGGCCAGCCGCAGCCCGTCGAATGCCTGGGGCGAGGTGACCTCGTGCACCAGGTGCAGGTCGATGTAGAGCAGGTCCGGCTCGCCCGGGGCGCGGTGCACCACGTGGCGTTCCCAAACCTTCTGCGACAGCGTCTGACCCATAGCTGAGTGGGGCTCCCCGGTACTCGAGACGGATTTGTTACGGAAAAGAGCTAATCCAGTGTAATTCCTACGTCGGTTAGCGCTCGGACGGCGCACCGCCGGGCCCTACCAGAGGGCGAGCGGCAGGCGGTTCGGGGTGAAGGGGACGGTCCCGAGGGCCAGCTCGACGCCCTTGAGCTCCGCCACGTTGGCCCTCAGATATTCGAGCTCCTTGTTGAGGTTGCCGACGCCGTTGGACACCAGGCTCGGAATGCCGACCTCCAGCGTGCTCAGAACGCCCAGAGCTCTGCCGGACCAGTCGAGCACCGCGCTGCCCGAGTCCCCGGGGATGCCGGGGGTCAGCGCGTAAGCAACCGTGCTCCAGCCGTCTCCGCGGTCTCCGCCGCTGAACCCGATCTTGGGGCTGAGAGCGGTGAGCCCGAGGCGCAGGGAGGAGTTCCCGTAACTGTAGAGGTAGTTGAAGACCCCGGTTCCGGTGGTGTTGATCCCGTTCGGTCCGCCCCAGTGAGGGATCGAGGGATTGACCTTCGCGGCGTCCTCGGGGTGGAGCCGCACCAGCGCGAAGTCGTTGTAGGCGCAGATATTGGGGTCGGTCTCGCCGATCTGTTGCATCGTGAGCCAGGAGTTGTAGACCAGCGTGCCCGGATGCGTCGCCCCTCCCACCTGAACCTCCGTTCCGAGCGGCAACGACGGCGTCGTGCATCCGTTGACATCGGTCGGCCCGCCGGCGGTCGAGCAGTGGGCGGCCTGGCCGATAAACACGTCGTCGGCGTCGAAGAAGATGAAGTTCGAGGTGCACTGGCCCCCGGCGGTTACCACCTGAACCCCCGGGTGGATCGGCGCGGTGCCCGCAGGCGCCCAGGACGGCGCCGCCGATGCTCCGGTGGAGGGCACCAGGGCTGCAACCACCAGAAGGACGAGGGTGATGGCGCGAAGACGGCGCATGCGCCGGGAGGGGCAACGCTGATCCAAGGCATTCTCCGATCGAAACCGCCGACGGATGAGGGCAACATGATCTACCGGAAACGTGGCGAAGTCAACGCTGTGAGTGGCATGTCTGCCCATCCACCTCTAAACCGGCGATTCGAATAGGCTTGCGATATGAGCGAACAGTGGCTGAACCGCAAGGTGAAGATCGTCAAGCTGACCCTGCCCGACCGCGACGTCGCGGGCACCCTCGGCATGGTCGAGGATCCCCAGGTCGGGGACGTCGGCAAGGTGATCTACGAATACCCGGCGCCCGATACCAAGGTTTCGGTGGAGAAGGCGGACGCCACGGGCCAGGGAACCCTGTGGTTCGCCGACTTTGCCCGCGAGGAGCTGGAGCTGCTTCCCGAGGAGTAGTCCGGCCCCCGCTCCCGGGCCGTTGTAACGTTCGTGCCATGATCCCCACCGTCCTGGCGACCCGCTACGTCGCACCGTTGCGCGAAGGCGGCTCGCTTCCCGGACTCGTCGAGGCCGAGGACCTGGGCATCTACGTGATGAAGTTCCGAGGCGCCGGCCAGGGGCTGAAGGCGCTGGTGGCCGAGGTGATCGTAGGTGAGCTGGCCCGCCGGCTCGACATCCGCACTCCCGAGATGAAGGCTCTGCTCCTCAGCCGCAAGATCGCCCGCTACGAGGCCGACCAGGAGGTTCAGGACCTGCTGAAGGCCAGCATCGGGCTGAATCTGGGGATCGACTTTTTGCCCGGCTCCTTCGGCTACGACGGAGTGACCTTCAAGCCGCCGGCCGAGGAGGCGGCCCGTATCGTGTGGCTGGACGCCTTCGTCGCCAACATCGACCGCTCCTGGCGCAACCCGAACCTGCTGATCTGGCACCGTAAGCTGTGGTGCATCGACCACGGGGCCTCGCTGATCTTCCACCACAACTGGGCGGGGACGTCGCCGTCCAAGTTTGCCGCTCGCCCTTTCGACAAGTCGGACCACATCCTCAGCGAGGTTGCCGGCGGGAAGGTTGCCGCCGCCCACGAGGAGCTTTCCGCCAGAATCAGCGAAGGCCTGCTGAAGGAGGTGCTGGAGCTGGTTCCCGACGAGTGGCTGGAGCCGGCGGCCGGCGCAGAAGATCCCGCCGGCGTGCGGAGCCTTTACCTGGAGTTCCTGACGGCCCGGCTGAGCGGTTCCGCCGCATGGCTGCCGGAATGAGCGAGGACGGGATGGAGCCGTACGAGTACTTCGTCCTGCGATGTGTTCCCCGGGTCGACCGGGAGGAGTTTCTGAACGTCGGGGTGGTCGTCTACGCCCAGGAGTCGCGCTTTTTGCAGGATGCCTGCCGGGTCGACGCCGAACGGCTGACGGCCCTGGCGCCGGAGCTCAACCCCCAGGAGGTGGAGGCGCACCTGTCCACGATTTCGGCGATCTGCCGGGGGAAACGCAGCGCCGGACCGGTTGCCGGGTTGAACGAGCGCCAGAGGTTCGACTGGCTTGCGGCTCCACGGAGCACGGTGGTGCAACCGGGCCCGGTCCACTCGGGAGTGACCAGAGAGCCGGCAGCCGAACTGCATCACCTTTTCGAGAAGCTGGTCCTGTAATCGGGGCCTAGGGGCCGGTGCCGGCCGGCTGGACGCTCAGCACGCCGAGTCTGGGGAACGTCCGAGCCGAGCCGACCACGTAGCCGGGGCCCAGCGTGTCGAAGAACTCGCCTGCCTCATCCCAGGCTTCTTCGATCCGGCCGGCAGCATCGAACCGGGTGTAGTCGGAGGTGACAACCCAGAACCGTTCGTACACCGCCGCCGCCTCGGCGGCCGCTTCCGGTGGGGAGGGCGCCAGAAACGCTTCGGAGACTCCGTAGAGGGTGTCGTCGGGCGGGCGCCAGCTCCGGACCTGCGGGCTGACGATACGGAGACGGCGCCTGTCCGGCAGCCGCTCCAGGTGGTAGTCGAGGGCCAGCCTCTGCCGGGCGGGGAGGACCACAACGCGGTCGCCCTCGCCTGCGCGCGCCGCCAGGTGAAGGGCCGCCTCCCGCCAGCCCCAGTCGCCGTAGCCGTGAGCCCGGACCACGCCGGACAACCCCAGCACCGTTAGCCCAGCGACGGCGGCAATCAAAGCCGGGCGCTGCGGGATCCGGGACAGGGCCACCGCCAGAAGCAGACAGCCGGCCGGGATCAACCCGAGAAAGAACCGGGGGACCATCAGGGGCTGGACCGTCGCCGAGGCCAGCGCGGCGCCCGCCAGCGGCACGATCAACCAGGCCAACGCCACCCCCTGACGCCAGCTCTGTCTGGAGCGGCCATGGCTCAGTACCGATTCGACCGCAAACCACATGCCGGCCGACCACCCGATCAGGCAGACAACCAGGACCACGATCACCATCGTCGCCGGAAAAGGCTCCGAGCTAGGTTCGAAGTTGTTCCCGCCCAGAAACAGCAGCACCTGGCGAAACGAAGCTCCGGAGATCGGCGGGATCCAGTCGATCTGAACGCCTCCCCGGTTCGCCGCGGCCCGAAGCAACGGGCTGGCACCGGCGGCCGTTACCCCAAGCCCGGCGAGTGCTTCCTTCCACGACAGCGCCCGCCGGGGCAGAAGTGCGAGGCTGGCCACCTGCGCCGCTACCAGCAGAACCGAGAACAGGTGCGTCGCGACCGCCAGGGCGTTGACCAGTCCCCAAAGAACGAACAACGCCAACCTGCGCCGTTCCAGCGCCAGGTCGAGCAGCAGCCAGCCGGCAACCGTGAGAAAAAGGGCCATGGCGTAGCTGCGGGCCTCCTGGCCGTAGCGGACCACCGAGGAGTTCACCGCCAGCAGGACGGCCGCGGCCACAGCTATCCGGCGGCTCTCGAAGAGGCGCCTGGCAAGCAGATAAAGCAGTCCAACTGCGCCGGCAGTGAAAAGCACCGAGGGTAAGCGCACGAGCCAAAGCTCGTCGCCCAGCTGGAGCCAGCCTCGCAGTAGCAGGTAGTACGCCGCCATGTTCCCGCCGTCGCTCATCAAGACACCGGCTCCCGGCGTCTGGGCTATGCGCAGAGCGACCGCTTCGTCGATCCAGATGCTCCTTGCGGTGAGGCCGAGCAGACAAAGCGCCATAGCGAGGGCGGCGCAGGCGGCAGGGAGCAGGGGCGCGCCGCCCGGGTTCTCGCGCGCTGCGGATCTCAAGGAGCGGGCTGCGGTCCTGATGCTCACATCGACCATCTAAGCAGACGCCGAAAACCCGGCCGCTGCAGTGCCTTTCCGGAAACGAGAAAGCGGCTGAAGACCGCACCGGTGATTCTTGACATGCTCCCCTCGAAAAGCGCAGAGTCGCAGGCAGCATCGAATCATCGGACTGGAGTCAGGCCTTGATGTACCCGGCTACACAAACCGAGGCTTAAAGGTTCATGGCCGACGAGTGCCCGCTCTGTTACGGCCAACTGGAAACACGCCACGCCGCGCCGTGCGAGGAGTGCGGCGGAGAGCCGGAGTCGCTCGAAGCGTTTCGCGGCGGCGAGCAGGCCTACTACCTGGTGAACGTTCTCGGCGGCCGGGAATTGATCCTCTGCACCGGCTGCATGGTCGACTTCGGTTCGCTCGACCGCAAGTTCCTGGGCGTTCCCGCCGGCACCGATTACGGCTTCGACCACATGGAGGTTGTCCGGGAGGTCAACGGCCCGGCGGCTCGCGGGGACAACTACTGCCCCTCGTGCGGCTACCGGCTGAAGTTCCTCCGGTTCGTCAAGGCGGTGCGCTCGCACGCCGCCGGCTGAGAGTCCGGTCTTGTCCTGACGAAGTAGCTCCGCAGCGCATCGACCAGTCCGGCGATGGTGTGGTTCCCGGCCTCGACCGTGGGAGTGAGGCCCAGCCGCCGGCACTCGGCACTGGTTGCCGGCCCGATGCTCGCCACCACGACCCGCGGATCGGGTTTGTCGCTGCCACAGGCTTCGACGAAGCTGCGGGCGATCGAGGCGCTGGTCAAGGCGACTGCGTCGACCTCCGGCAGAGCTTTCTGGACCAGCTCGATGTTGGTGACCTCGGTGCCGTAGGCGTCGATTCGGGCCACCTCGAAGCCCCGGGCCTCGAGAGCTTCGTCAAGCTCCCTGGTCGCGATGTCGGCACGGATCAGCAGCACCTTCGCCGGGGGATCCGGCAGCTCCTCGGCGACCTTCACCGAGGTGTAGGAGGTGGGCATCCAGTCGACTTTGACCCCGTGGGCTTCGAGCGCCCGGCGGGTGCCCGGGCCGATGGCCCCCACCTTCTCCGGCAGGGTCGCCAGGTCCGAGCCGGTCTCCTCCATCCGGGCCAGGATGCTTTCCGCCCCGTTGACGCTGGTGAATACCACCCAGTCGAAGTTGGGCGCCCGGGTGATCGCCTCGTCGGCTTTGGTCCAGCTCGCCGGGGGGACTATGCGGATCGCCGGAACCACCACCGCGGACGCCCCCTCGGCCTCCAGCTGCCCGGCAAGCTCGCCCGCCTGGTGCTCCGGCCGCAGGACCAGCACCCGCACGCCCTCCAGCGGGCCGCTCAACCGCCCAGCCCCAGCATCTCGCCGGCTCCCTGCTCCAGCAGGTTGCCGGCCACCACCTTCGCCATCGCCAGCCCGTCGGCAGCCGGACCCCGCACGCTGTGCCGGATCTCGACGCCGCCGTCGGAGGAGATGACCCTGGCCTCCAAAGTCAAAATTTCGTCCTCGACGATGCCGTAGGTCGCCACCGGCAGCAGGCAGCCGCCGCCCAGGCTGCTGAGCACCGCCCGCTCCGCTTCGACCGCCGCCGCGGTGGCCGGGTCGTGGAGCTGGGCGACCAGCTCGCCGACCAGCGGGGCGTCGGTGCGCACCTCGACCGCCAGTGCCCCCTGCCCCGGCGCCGGGAGCACCCGGCTGATCGGCAGCAGCTCGGCCGGCTCGATGCCCAGCCTGGCCAGGCCGGCTGCGGCGAGCATCGCTGCCGAGTACTCACCGGCGGCCACCCTTTTGATCCGGGTCGGGATATTGCCGGCCAGCGGGGCGATCTCCAGGTCGGGGCGCAGATGGCGCAGCTGGGCGGTGCGGCGGGGGCTCGAGGTCCCCACCCGGGCGCCGTGCGGCAGCCCCTCCAGCGTGCTGCCGACCAGGGCTTCGCGGGGGTCGGCCCGGGGAGGGATGGCCGCCACCATCAAGCCCTCCACCGGAGCGGTGGGCAGGTCCTTGAGGGAGTGGACACCGGCGTCGACCTTGCCGTTCAGGAGGGCCAGCTGGATCTCCTTCACGAAGATGCCGTCGCCGAGGGTCGGGTTGTCGGGCTTGAGGACCGGCTTGGAGTCGATGACCTCGATGTGAACCTCCAGGTCGGGCGCCAGGGCCTCCAGCCGGTCGGCCACCCACTGGGCTTGCACGAGGGCGAGCTTGCTGCCCCGGGTGCCGATTCGAAGAACGGGCATCAGTCGCCCGTCAGGTGAAAGATCCTCCGGATGGTGGCGCGGTCGGCCTCGTTGCATCGCCGGAGCTCGACGGTGGGCCCGTGCAGCAGCTTGTTGACGATGCGCTGGCCCAGTGCCCGAACCTTCTCCTCCTGCTCGGCCGACAGGCCCAGGCTCCCGGATGCCCGGCGGACCTCGTCGGAGACCAGTTGCTCGGCGAAGTCGTGCAGCTCTTTGATGGTCGGCCCCGACGCCCTCGTGTCGGCCCAGTGGAGGAGGTCGGCGACCTCCTTTTTGACCATGGATTCGGCATCGATCATCGCGTCGGTGATCTCCGGGCCGCGGGGGCCGGGAAGCTCGTCCAGGTCGAGGACCTCGATCAGCTCATGGCTGACGGCGTCGACCACCCGGGGAACCGATAGGTCGAGCATCAGCAGGGGGCTGCGGGGGTGGGCCGGCAGGTCGGCGACGCCGATCTTGAAGTCGCCTGAGACGGCGACGATCGCCACATCGGTCTGGGCCAGCAGGCCGGGAAGCTTGTCGAGGGTGTAGGCGACCGCTCCGACCTCGTCGGCCAGCTCCTCTGCCGACTCCATCGTGCGGCTGGCGATGGTCAGCGTGGCGCCGCCCTTGCGGCACCCGAAGGCGGCGTCCCGGGCGATCTCGCCGGCGCCGATGATCAGGACGTTCTTGTCGGTGAGGTCCTCGAACCGGGCCGTCAGGTAGTCGGCGGCGAAGTCGCCCACCGAGCGGGCGAGCCGGCCGAGCGGAGTCTCGTTGCGAACCTGCCGGCCGAGCCGGATCGCCCGGCCGAAGATGTTGGTGAGGACCGGGCCGGTGGAGCCGGCCTCCTGGGCCAGGGTCAACGCCCGGCGGACCTGCCCGAGCACCTGCGGCTCGCCGATGACCAGAGAGTCCAGGCCGCACGCCACCCGGAAGAGGTGCTCGATCGCCTCGGCGCCCTGCATCGAGCGCACGTCATGGTGGTCGGTGGGGAGCAGTCCGGGCATGATCGCGGCAACTGCGTGGACCACGTCGGAGTCCAGACCGTCGCCCGTGGCATAGATCTCGGTGCGGTGGCAGGTCGACAGGACGATCAGCTCGGCGATGCCCGGACGGGGGGCCCGCAGCAGCTGTCGTTGTCCGGATTCGGTGAGCGCGAGCCGGTCACGAAGCTCGGCGGGGGCCTGCCTTCCGGCGCTGAGGGCTACGATCATGACGCGCCAGAGTACCGCATCACTATGTCGGCGAGCGCCCGGACGAACCGCGGGTCGGCGTTGGGGGAGGGAATCCGGCGCAGCTCGATGCCGAGCTCCTTGGCCCGCTCGGCGCACTCGACGTCGACGTCGAACAGCACCTCGAGGTGGTCGGCGACGAACCCGACCGGGGCGATCAGGGCTCGCTTGCCGCCCTGTTCGGCGAACGTGGCGAGGCGGTCCAGGATGTCCGGCCCGAG
>DATABX010000216.1:0-7735 GCA_036259335.1 Actinomycetota bacterium | reverse complement strand
CCCGCGATGCGCCCGGGCGATGGCCGCGACCAGCGCACCGGCCACCAGTCCCGCCAGCAGGAGCCGGAGGGCGAACTTCTTGAACGCTTCCTCGAGGTCGGCGCGCAACCTGGCCACCAGGTCCTGTTGATTCGGCCGGCTCTCCACCAGTTCCTGGGCGGCAAACGCATCCACCGAGGCCGGGGAGAGGACCACCGCCGCGGGCGCCCGGTGCGTGTCGGCCCTTATCGAGCCGAACGGCGGAATCTCGACGACGGTCTCGCCCTGCAGCTGGGGCCGCAGCCTGATGTCGACCTTGCCGGGCCCCACGTCGTAGGTTCCGCGAACCGCTGCGGCGGTCAGGACGAGCGACAGGACCACCGCCGCAAGCACGATCTCCACCCAGCGGGGGATGTGGACGCGCAATCGTCTTTTGGCGCGGGTCTTCTGGAGCATAGATTCCATAGGGTGAGCGAACCTCGGAAGCTGTTTACCCATCCACGGGCGGCTGGAGGATCCGGATCCGGCGAGTTACCGGTGCCGGTGCCGGCGCCCGATGCCAGTCTAGTCTTCGACCAGCTTGTCGAGGTTTTCCCGGACCGCCGCCTCGGGAATGTGGGTGACGCTGCGGTCCAGCACCGAGCCGTCGTCGTTTACGAAGATCCATGCTCCCCGATAGACGACGTCGAAGTGCCGCCAGAGGGCGCCATCCTCGTCGACCCCGTGGACCATCGACTCCGGCCACTCGAACTCCCTCACGGCACGCTCCATGGCGGTGGTGTTGTCCTGCCCGGGCGAGGTGAAGAAGGTGACCTGGCCCTCGTACTCTCGCGCTACCTGCGCGACCATCGGCGCATCATGCCGGCACGGTATTCACCAGGGGGCCCAGAACCACAGGGCGACGTCCTTGCCCTGCAGCTCGGCGCCGGTGACCTGGCTGCCGCCCCCGAGCCGAGGCGCTTCGAAGTCCAGCAGATCGGCGTTCGGCTCAGCCGCGGCTTCGCCGGTCGCCTGCGGGAAGCTGACCGATCCGCCGTTGCCGGCCGAGCAGGCGGCGAGAAGCAGCACCGCCAACAGGGCGGCGGCCGGCCGGGGCAGCCTCACCACGAGCAGTCCCGGCAGTCGGCGGTCTCGTCCTCGATCTGAAGTGTGGCGTGATCGACCGAGAACCGGTCGGCGAGCACCCGGCGGGCCGAGTGCAGGATCACACCGGTGTCGGCGCCCCGGCAGACCTTGAGGTGGGCGGAGGCGACCTCCATGTCCGATGTCAGGGTCCAGCAGTGCAGGTCGTGCACGTCCACCACGCCCTCCAGCTCCAAAAGCGCGTTCGATATCTCGTCCAGGTCCAGGTGCGGCGGTGCCGCCTGCACCAGGATCCGCAGCGTCTGGCTGGTCAGCCGCCAGGTCCTCGGCAGGATGAACAGGCCGATCGCCGCACCGGCGATGGGGTCGACGTACGGCCAGCCGGTGACCTGGAGGACCACCGCGGCGACGATAACCGCTACCGAGCCGAGAGCATCCGACACCACCTCCAGATAAGCGGCCCGGAGGTTGAGGTTATCGCCGGCCCCTCCACGCAACAGCGCAAAGGCGGCCAGGTTGGCGGCCAGACCGCCGATGGCCACGAGCAGCATGGGAAGTGTTGCGACCTCCGGCGGATCGCTGAGCCGGCGGAACGCCTCGACCAGGACGTACGCTCCCACTCCGAACAACAGAACTCCGTTGGCGAGCGCCGCCAGGATCTCCAGCCGGTACAAACCGTAGGTGCGGCTGGTCCCGGCTCGGCCGCGGTCGGCCAGGTGCATCGCAGCCAGCGCCATGCCGAGCCCCAGGACGTCGGTGAACATATGCCCGGCGTCGGACAGCAGGGCCAGCGAGTTCGAAACGAACCCGTAGACGACCTCGACCACCATGAACGCCGCGGTGATCGCAAAGGCGCCGAGCAGCCGTCGACGGTTGCCTGAGCGCAGCGCCTGGGCGGCGTGGTTGTGGGCGTGCGAGTGGCGGCTGCCGTCGGCGTGGACATGCTCCTGGACCGGCGCGCCCTCCCGGACGCGGTGTTCAGCCATCGAAGCGGTGGGCCAGGTGCTCGCGCGACATGCTGAGCAGCAACTTGATGTGCTCGTCGTCCAGGCTGTAGAAGATCAGCCGTCCAGCGCGCCGGTTCTTCACGACGCCCGCGATGCGAAGAAGGCGCAGGGCGTGGGATACCGACGTCTCGGTGACCTCGAGGGCAGCGGCGATGTCGTTCACGCACAGCTCGCCGGAGTCCAGCAGCGCGTACAGGATGCGGGTCCGGGTGGCGTCTGCGAACAGCTGGAACATCTGGGCCAGGTTGCGCGCCTCCGCGGCCGGGATGACCTGGCCGGCCGGCGCAGCTGAGGGCGATGCAACGCTTCGGGTGACGGTCACCTCTCCGCTCGCCAAAATGATTCCTCCGACGTATGACTAATTGTTCATATATTTTACCCGCCGGTTGGAGCTTTTGGTGGGGCGGAGGATGCGGCGCGGAGCCGCGGCGGGAGGAGTTGGAGAGAAGGGGCTGCGGGCCGGCCTTAGTTGGCCGGGCCCGCCAGCTTGAGCAGCCGCATGAAGTTGTACCAGACCGACTGGCGAAGCCGTGGGCGCCGGTCGGTTGCGGCCCAGAAGTCCGGGTCGGTGTCGATTTGTTGCATGGTCGGAACCTCCTGAGGAATCGGGGTCCCCGACGCTAGCACTCAGACCGTGGAGTCCTGCGGCTTTCCGGCAAACGAACCGGCAACCAGCCCCAAAGTCGCCACGGCCAAAGCCGCTGCGCTGAGCAGGAGCAGCGCCCCGGCCGCCGGGGTCAGGTCGAACGGTGCCCGACCCTGGAAGGTTTGAAGCCCGGTCGCCACGGTCAGCCCGAGGTAGCCGGCCGAGGCGAACCAGATCAGGTTGCGCTGCCGCCGGGCGCTGAGCGCGGTGCCTCCCAACATCAGCGCCAGGAGGGGAAGCACCTGGATGGCGTGCATGGTGACTGCGTGAGGCAGCTTCATTACCCCGGCCGCGCCGAAGATCGCGAGGTCGGTGTCGGCCGGCGGCCGGTCGATGCCGATGCCGTTGGCGATGATCGCTCCTCCGAGCGCCTGGGCCGCGATGAGAACCACCAACCCGACCCGAACCGCCACCACCATCGCCGGCGAGGCATCGAACTGCCGAAACGCGGCAACCGTGACCACGATGATGCCGGCAGCGATCACCGCCACGGTGACTCCCATGAGCGCAAACACCCCGGCATCAAACGGGCTGGCATCGTTGAAGTGCGACGGGACCCCGCGCCACCGCTGCATCGTTACTAGCAGTACCTCGACCAGCGAGCCCACGGCGACTGCCAGCGCCCCTACCGCCACGTAGCGCCGGTACCGAAGGAGGCCGGCGATCCAGGCGATGGTCACCGCGGTCAGGCCGAAGGACAGTCCGAAGGTCACGGGCTTGCGCCACGAGACCGGGCCCTTCCAGGCGCCGCCGTCCACCAGGAAAACCCCGAGGTGGTAGAGCCCGCTCAGCATCAGAGCCAGGCCGATTACCCAGCAGACCGTCTGGTAGGGGCGCCTGGAGCTCCACGCCCGCCGGAAGGCGTCCCGCGGCGAAGAGGCAAGGCGGAGCAGCGTTCCGCGTCGGTCCATCTCGACGCCCACTATCGCGCTACCGTATCGCAAGGTGCATTAAATCGATTAAGTTACTTAACCCCTTGCAAACAGGGTAAAAGGTTGATACGTTGCTCTGGACAGATACCAAGGAGTGTGGGGAATGAGCGTCACCGAGGAGTTACTTCGCAACAACGATGCTTATGCCGCCGGGTTCGACAAGGGCGACCTACCCATGCCGCCCGGCAAGCAGGCTGCCGTGCTGGCCTGTATGGACGCCCGGCTGAACGTGTACGGAATACTCGGCCTGCAGGAGGGGCAAGCCCATGTCATCCGTAACGCCGGTGGAGTGGTCACCGACGACGCCATAAGGTCCCTGGTCATATCGCAACGCCTGCTGGGGACCCGGGAGATCATCCTCATCCACCACACGGACTGCGGAATGTTGACCTTCACCGACGACGCAGTGAAGCGCCAGATCCAGGACGACGTGGGCATCAAGCCGGGATTTGCATTGGAGGCGTTCCCCGACCTCGACGAGGACGTCAGGCAGTCGATCGCCCGCATCAAAGCCAGCCCTTTTGTGCCGCACACCGACCAGATCCGGGGCTTCGTCTACGAGGTTGAGACCGGCAAGTTGAGAGAGGTCGCCTGAAAAGTCCGGAAGAGCCGCGGTCACCGGAATGAAACAAACCCAAGCTACGTTGTAGAGCGAGAGCGAACGGAGGGCCCAACTGGGAGGGCCCTCCGTTCTTCTTGTCCGGACTCGTCGCCTTCCTTTGAGCCTGGGACCCGCCGAAGAGTGCGCAAGCAGCGATGGTCGACGAAGCCCGCAACCGGGATTTACAGGGGTCCGGCACCCGATGGAGCGGCGAAATGGCCACGGTTGGTTTCCGGCCGGCGTGGTCGGTCCTAAACTGACTCTGTAGTGAAGAGACCGCTCGTGGCCCTGACGCTGGTTGTTGCGCTGGCATCCTGCTCCGCCCCGCGGGAGGAGCCGGCCGCCGCCCCGACCGTCACGCCCGCAACCACCACGCCAACGCAGGCTGCGCCGACCGGCGAGGTCTCGCTTCAGGAGTTTCCGGTGCCGGCCGGCAGCCGCCCCCACGACGTCGCCCCGGCGGCCGACGGTGGTGTCTGGTACACCGCCCAGGGCTCGGGTGAACTGGGATAACTGGACCCGGCGACTGGCGAAACCGAGCACATCGACCTGGGCGACCGCTCGGCGCCCCACGGGGTGATCGTCGGCCCCGATGGAGCTCCCTGGATCACCGACGGCGGCCTGAACGCGATCCTGCGGGTCGACCCGTCGACCAGGCAGATCCGGCGCATCCCGCTGAACGGCTCCAGCAACCTGAACACCGCGACCTTCGACGCGGCCGGCAGGTTGTGGTTCACCGGCCAGTCGGGCATCTACGGGCGCCTGGACCCGGCAAGCGGCGAAATTCAGACGTTCCCCGCACCGAAGGGCCGTGGGCCGTACGGGATCACCACCACACCCGACGGCACTCCTTGGTTCTCCTCGCTGGCCGGCAGCTACATCGCTCGCATCGATGTCGAGAGCGGCCAGCTGCAGACCTTCGACGTCCCGACGGACGGCGGCGGCGCCCGCCGGGTTTGGAGCGACTCGGCCGGCAGGTTGTGGGTCACCGAGTGGTTCGCCGGCAAGCTAGCCCGGTTCGACCCGGAAACCGAGCAGTGGTCGGAGTGGGCCCTGCCGGGCGAGGACCCGCAGCCCTACGCGGTGTTCGTCGACGACGACGACATCGTCTGGGTAAGCGACTTCGGTGCCAACGCCCTGGTCCGCTTCGACCCGGCAACCGAGCAGTTCCGGCAGTTCCCCCACGAGTCGTCCGGCGCCGACGTCCGCCAGATCCTCGGCCGGCCCGGCGAGGTCTGGGGCGCCGAGTCGGGCGCCTCGCGCCTGGTCGTAGCCCGAACCGGCTGAGCCGGCTCCCTTCCCGAGGATCTACCGGCAGGCTCGGCTCAGGCGCCGAATTGGAGGTCGACTCCGAAGAACAGCAGAGGCCACAGGATTATGGCAAGACCGGCTGAGAGCACGTGCTCGAGGGTGTCGAACAGAAGATAACCCCGGCTGCCGGCGACGAAAAACCCGAGTAGTACGTAAACCAGGGAAACGATGCTTCTCAATCGACCTCTCCCTCCCTCGACTTCGGATAGTGCCAACCGCTGCCGCGGAGTCTACTGCGGCGGCCTGCGGGAACAAAGCTGGCCGCCCGGCTCGGGGCGATGAATCTTTCGCGGTTGTCTGGGTAATTAACCGTTGGAAGCAATTTTCCAGCGGCTTTAGACAAGGAGGTTGTAATGGGAGATTCGGAAGCAACGCTCGGAGAGAACACCGGCGCAGGCGATGAAGGCGACGCAAGCGGCGGAGCGACAGACTTCCCCACCGTAGAGCCCGCTCCTGAGCCCGACAACCCCCGCTACTCCGCAGAGCACATCGATGTCGAAAACGAGGATCCCCAGCCGCTTCCGGGGGGCGAGGGGTAGCACCCAAGCTGTAGCAAACCTTTCTGAAGGCGCCCGAGCGGCGCCTTCATTACGTCCAGGCTCCTCACCGCTCAGGACACATCTCTGCGTTTTGAGGATTGACATGTGACGAAATAGTCACCTATAGTGCCTCCATGGACGAAATCTTCAAGGCTCTATCGGATCCAACTCGTCGAAGCTTGCTGGACGAGCTTTTCCGGGAGGACGGACAAACCCTCAGCTCTTTGGAGGGGCGGTTCGACATGACGCGTTTCGGCGTGATGAAGCACCTGAAGCTGCTGGAGGAGGCGGGGCTCGTGGTCACCAGGCGCCGGGGCCGCGAGAAGCTTCACTTTCTGAACCCGGTCCCGATTCGGCAGGTCCATGACCGTTGGGTCAGCAAGTACGCCGAGCCCTGGGCGGCCAGCCTGACCGGGCTCAAACAGAAGCTGGAGGCAACGATGGAAAAGGTATACGAGATCTACATCAAGACCACACCCGAGCGCCTCTGGGAGGCGATCACCAACCCCGAGCAGAGGGCGAAGTACAACTTCGGCGCCTTCGTGGTCTCCGACTGGTCGCCGGGTTCGAGCTACAAGCTGGCCCACAACGGCGAGGAGGGCGGGCTCCTGGGGGAGGGGGAGATCCTTCAGGCCGACCCGCCGCGCCGGCTGGTCCACACCATGACCGCCCTCTGGGGCGACGACGTGAAGGCCGAAGGGGCCTCGCGGGTCACCTGGGAGATCGAGCCGGTGGCCGACTCGTGCCGTCTGACCGTGGTGCACGACCAGCTTCGGGAGGGTGCCAACGACCAGCTCTACGGCGGCTGGCCGATGATCCTGTCCGGTCTGAAGACCCTTGTCGAGACCGGGGAGCTGTTGACGACTCCCGGCTCGCTCATGTACGCCGACCAGGCGTAAGCGGCACCGGACCCAACGACGATCCGGGCGGGATCTCCGCCCGGATCGTTTGTGGTCAGTGCTGGAGGATCGCCTTGAGGAAGTTGCGGGTCCGCTCGTGGGTCGGGTGGCTGAAGATGTCCGCCGGCTTGCCCTCCTCCACGATCCGCCCCTGGTCGAACATCAGCACCCGGTCGGCGATCTCCCGGGCGAAGCCCATCTCATGGGTCACCAGGAGCATTGTCATCTCGGTCGACGTCGCCAGGTCCCTCAGGACGTTCAGCACCTCGCCGACCAGCTCCGGGTCCAGCGCGGAGGTGACCTCGTCGAAGAGCATGACCTTGGGCTCCATCGCCAGAGCGCGGGCGATCGCCACGCGCTGCTTTTGCCCGCCGGAAAGCCGGTCAGGTGACTGCCCGGCGTGGGAACCGAGGCCGACCTTCTCCAGCAGCTCGGTCGCCCGCTTACGGGCCTCCGCCTTCGGCAGGCCCAGCACCCTCATCGGCCCGATGGCCACGTTCTGGAGGGCGGTCAGGTGGGGAAACAGGTTGAAGTGCTGGAAGACCATCCCGACCTGACCACGCACCTTGCGGATGTGGGCCTGCGAGGCCTTGACCAGCTGGTCACCCTTTTTCTCGTGGTAGAGGGGCTCGCCGCCGACCCAGATCACGCCGCTGTCCGGAGGATCGAGCGTCATGATCACCCTCAGGATCGTTGTCTTTCCCGACCCGCTGGGCCCGACGATCACGATCTTCTCGC
>DATABX010000215.1:0-2229 GCA_036259335.1 Actinomycetota bacterium | reverse complement strand
GTGGGTCAGATGGTCGACGTTGATGTCGAGCTTGGTCAGCACGTCGCGGGCCATGTTGTGCTCCTTGAGCAGCCCGAGCAGCACGTGTTCGGTGCCGATGTAGTTGTGCCGCAGGTTCGCCGACTCGGTCATCGCCGACTCGAGCGCGTCCCGGGCGCCCGAGGTGAAGGGGAGGTGCCCCGAAGGAGTGTCGGGCGAGGGCTCGACCTGCTCGGCGACCTGATTTCGCACCTGCTCCAGAGTGACGCCGACCGACCGCAGGGTGCTGGCGGCCACGCCGCTCTCCTCCCGGAGCAGTCCCAGAAGGATGTGCTCGGCCCCGATCCTGTCGTGCTGCAGCTCCCGCGCCTCCTCCTGGGCGAGGATCACCACCTGCCTGGCGGCGGCGGTGAAGCGGTGCGGCTTGAAGGCGCTTCTCACCTTCTGGAGCAGGCCACCCGAGGCCGAGGGGCTGCGGTTCAGGAACTTCTCCTCGAGGCTGGCGGTCAGCTCCTTGAGCTGCTGGGGCAGTTCCTCCAGCCGGTCCATCCGGGACTGTCCGGTGAAGCGCTGCTGCGCCCCCTGCTTGGTCACGCCGAGCTGCTGGCCGATCTGGGACCAGCTCATGCCCGACTCCCGCGCCTGCTGGACGAAGTAGTCGACGAGCTGGTCGGTCAGGGCACTCAGCTCGCTGGAGATCGAAGACGCCTCGGCCAGGCGGGCCAGGCCGTTGCCGCCCTCGGTGCGCTGGTTCACCAGCTCGATCAAATCGTCGAGGCTGGGCGGTCCCTTGAGCATGCGTCAAATGTAGGTTGACGGCGGGGCAGGGTCAAGGTGTTTTTTCCCGGAGTGAACTCCGGAGTGGAGGTCGACGAGGGCTCAGGCGTTGACGTGCTTCCGGGCGCCGGCGAGGTCCTTGATCAGCTCGTGACACCGGATAGCCCGGGCTTCGTCCTCCTGCTTGCACTGGCGGATGAAGTCGGCGACCTCGGTGTGGTCGTGGGCGTCGGCCAGGAACTTGTCGTAGACATCACACGCCTTCAGCGAGTGGTACTGGATGCTGATCATGTTGTAGAAGATGTCGTCGGTGGGCTTGTGCTCGTCGCTCATGTTCGCCTCCTTGGTCGGTTGGCCGGTTTCCGTCTGGAGCACATGGGGGTTTACCCACCGGCGGTCGGTTCCCAACCTTTTCCGCGCAACCCGCAGGGGCTGATGCTAGGATTCGGCCCGATACCACCGACCTAGTGGCGGGGCTGCCGGAAATGTTCAACAGTCGACGTGTCACCGCTGGCGACAGGTTTGTCTCCACCGGGCTGGTGGCCGTCCTGATTGCCGGGTTCGTGACCCTTACGGCGTCGCCCGCCTCGGCGGTGGGACTGTCGATTTCTCCCCAGAGGGGTCCTGCGGGCACCAGGGTGACGGTTACGGTCACCGACCTCGACTCGCCCTGCCAGGTGTTCTTCGACGCCACCGAGGTGGTCTCCTCCGGCTCCTGCCAGCCGGGCTCCGGCGGTACGGTCACCACGTCGTTCACGGTGCCGGGGGTGGCCACCGCCGGCCCCCACCAGGTCCGGGTGACCGACGCCGAGTCGGGCGGCTCCTCCTCGGTGTCGGTGTCGTTCACGGTCGGGTCGTCGGCGCCGCCCCCGCCGCCTCCCCCTCCGGCCGCCCGGCCTCCGGCTCCGGCGCCACGTCCCCCGGCCGCCGCTCCGGCGCCGCGCCCGCCGGCTCCTGCCCCGGCTCCGCCGGCCCTCCCGCCGCCTCCGCCACCAACCACTCCTTCGCCCACCCCGAGCGCCACCCCCTCGGTCAGCCCGACTCCTTCGGCGACCGCCAGCCCGACCCAGGCGGCATCGGGGGCGTGCGACATCCAGCCTTCGGCGGTCGAGTCGCTGACCGTGTCGCCGGAGTCAGGTTCGGGGGGCAGCACCGCGACGCCTTTCGTCCCGTCCGAGTACGACCCGCTCGACGCCCGGGCCGAGTTCGTTGGTGGCCGCGACCTCGAACTCGTACGTCACGCCATCGACCAGCCCGCCGAAGGTGCGGGACCGTGCGTCGGGACCGACCGCGGCCGAGGCCACCTCGATCCCGTCTCGGAGCACCGTCACCGTGTAGCCCGTGATCGGGCGCCCGCCGTCGTCGGGCGCCGCCCACTCCACGGTCACTGCGTTCCACCCGGCGATCGCCGACACCGACGGGGCGGCGGGAGGGCTGTCGGCGGCCAGGTTCAAGCCCACGATGAGGGGGTCG
>DATABX010000214.1:0-4270 GCA_036259335.1 Actinomycetota bacterium | reverse complement strand
CCTCCCGCACCGTCAAGGAAGCACTCTACCAGCAACTCGCTCGGATCGGCAAAGCGGTGTCCAGCCCGCTGCGGCTCGCGCTGCTGGACCGATTGGCCAACGGCGAAAAGCCGGTCGAGGCCCTGGCCGACGAGGTGTACTCATCGGTCAAGAACACGAGCGCCCATCTGCGGGTGCTGAGGGAAGCCCGGCTCGTCGAGTCGCGGAGGGAGGGCCAGCAGATCTACTATCGGCTCGCGGAACCGGGTGTCGCCACGTTCTTCCTGACGCTCCGCGATCTGGCCGAGCGGCGGCTGGCCGAAGTTCGGGAAGTCTCGACTAAGTACCTTGGCGGGCGGATGCAGATGACGCCGGTGGACCGCCGGCAACTCCTTGCCCGAATCCGGGCCGGGGACGTTACCGTCCTGGACCTGCGGGACGAGTCCGAATACGCCACGGGGCACATTCCCGGTGCCCGTTCGGTGCCGATGCGGGAGCTCAAGCAGGCTCTCCGCTCCATCCCGCGGGATCAGGAAGTCGTGGCGTACTGTCACGGACCCTACTGCGTGCTCTCGCTCGAGGCCGTGCAGCTTCTCAACGCCAAGGGATTCCGGGCCAGTCGCCTGGACGATGGCCTCGTGGAGTGGGCGGCTGCGGGGCTCCCGGTGGAGCGCGGTGGCGCTGACGCCCGGCGCGACTGAGTCCGCCCGGACCATAACCCTCGGTCTGCGGGCCAACTGGCGCCAGTTCTGGCTCCTGGTCCTGGTAAACGCGTTCGTGGGCGCCATGATCGGGCTGGAGCGCACCGTCCTCCCCCTGCTGGCGCAGGCTGAGTTCGGCCTCGCCAGCAAGAGCGCGGCGCTCTCGTTCATCGCCACCTTCGGCATCGTCAAGGCGCTCACCAACTACTTCGCCGGTCGGCTGAGCGACCGCTATGGTCGCAAGCCGGTCCTCCTGGCCGGCTGGTGCTTCGCCCTACCGGTTCCGTTCCTGGTTATTTGGGCGCCCAGTTGGTCCTGGGTCGTCTTCGCGAACGTGCTCCTGGGCATCAATCAGGGACTCGCATGGTCGACGACCGTCATCATGAAGATCGACCTCGTAGGACCCCGGCAGCGGGGATTGGCCATGGGGCTCAACGAGTTCGCCGGATACCTCGCGGTGGCGCTGGCGGCTCTCGCCACCGGGTACCTGGCCCACTCTCACGGACTCCGACCGGAGCCCTTCTACCTGGGGATCGCCTGCGCCGCCTCGGGGCTCGGTCTTTCTCTGGTCTTCGTCCGCGAGACGCGACACCACGCAGTGGTCGAGGCCGAGATCGACACTGGAGGCGCGGCCGGACAAGGCCGCCCGGTTGTTCCCTCCAGCCGCGAGCTCCTCACCCGGGCGGCCTGGGGCGACCCGGCTCTCTCGAGCGTGAGCCAGGCGGGTATGGTCAACAACCTGAATGACGGGCTGGCCTGGGGCCTCTTCCCGCTCTTCTTCGCGGCCGCTGGGCTGAATGTGGCTCAGATCGGGGTGCTGAGCTTCATCTACCCGGCCGTCTGGGGCGGGCTGCAGCCCTGGACGGGCGTGCTCTCCGATCGTTGGGGACGCAAGCCGCTCATCGGCGGCGGGATGCTCCTGCAGAGCGGAGCCCTGGCGGCGGTTGCCGTGAGCCGAAGCTTCTGGCCCTGGGTAGGCGCCGCTGCGCTGCTTGGCCTGGGCACCGCGATGGTCTACCCGGCGCTGCTCGCTGCGGTCGGCGACGTCGCGCAACCGAGTTGGCGCGGTTCCGCAGTGGGTGTCTATCGCCTCTGGCGCGACGGAGGATACGCCGTGGGGGCGCTGCTGGCCGGCGCGCTGGCCGACCTCTTCGGCATGTCATGGTCGATCGGGGTGGTAGCCATCCTCACCTTCGTCTCGGGACTTCTGGTCGTCGGCCGGATGCCGGAGACGCTCACACCCGCTCGGGGCGCCGTTAGCTCAGCAAAGACAGGGTAGCGACGGGCGGAGAAACGAAAAGGCCCGACCCACCGAGGTGGTATCGGACCTTCGAGTTGCCCCTCCTGGGCTCGAACCAGGACTCTCCTGATCCAGAGTCAGGCGTGTTGCCAGTTACACCAAGGGGCAGTGAAGTCGTGACGTCTCTGGATGACGCCATGGAGCTGAGGGGGATCGAACCCCTGACCTCTGCAGTGCGATTGCAGCGCTCTCCCAGCTGAGCTACAGCCCCGAAGGTCCGGAAAACTAGCACCCTAACCCCCTCCCATCAACCGACCTGCGCCCATGGTGTCGGGTCGACCCCCCGCACGCTCGCCCGACCTCCGGCGTCCTCTGGTACTCGACCGTACATTAGAACCACCCGGCGGCGGAGCCCCGGCGTTGCCGCGGTACCCTGATGACCGGTCCTCCCACCCGCCCGCGCATCCCCCGGTGTGTCCATGAGCATCCTGCCTGTCCTCCGCTTTGAGGCGGCCTGGAAGCCATTGTGGCGCACAACCTTGCTAAAGGAGACGGTATGCGGGAAACGCTGTTCCGCCGAACCCTGGGCCTGGGACTGGCCGCCGGCTTTGCGGCGGCCGCCCTCGTTACCCGTCCGGCTCCGGCCCAGGAGCCCGACCAGCAGCACCACCATCAGGCCGGCATGCCGACGACCACCGATGTCGGCGCGGCGGTCCCCCTCTACGACAACCTTGGCGACCTGAGCCACAAGGTGAGCACCGCCTCGGCCGCGGCCCAGCGATACTTCGACCAGGGTCTCCGGCTCACCTACGCCTTCAACCACGACGAGGCGATCGCGTCCTACACCCAGGCGACCCGGGAGGACTCCACCTGCGCGATGTGCTGGTGGGGCATCGCCTACGCCATGGGCCCCAACATCAACGCCCCCATGGACACGTCGGCTTACCGGCCCGCCTACGCCGCGATCCAGCGCGCACTGAAGCTGGCGCCGAAGGCCACGGCCTATGAGCGCGACATGATCCAGGCGATGGCCAGGCGCTACGGCCCCGAGCCGGTCGCCAGTCGCACCCCGCTCGACTCCGCCTATGCGAAGGCGATGAAGAAGGTGGCGAACAAGTACAAGGACGATCCCGAAGCCCAGACCCTGTACGCCGAGTCGCTGATGGACCTCACGCCCTGGAACTACTGGGAGGAGCGGGGCGCCAGACCTCGTCCCGGCACCCAGGAGGTGGTCACCACCCTCGAGCGCACGCTGAAGAAGTATCCCGACCACCTCGGCGCCTGTCACTTCTACATCCACATCGTGGAGGCTTCGACCACCCCGGGGCGGGCACTCCCCTGTGCCGACAAGATGGCGGCGCAGATCCCGGGCGCGGGACACCTGGTTCACATGCCGTCGCACATCTACATGCGGGTCGGATACTACGACCGGGTGGTGAACCACAACCACCACGCCGTGGAGGCGGACCAGAACTACGTCCAGGATCGCAAGCCGACCGGCTTCTACAAGTACACCTACTACCCGCACAACTGGCACATGCTGTGGTACGGGCTCATCCAGCTCGGCCGCGGCAGCGAGGCGATCCACGCCTCCCGCGAGCTGGTCGAGGTAGTCCCGGTGGACGTGGTGAAGACGGTGCCGCCCCTGGAGTACTTCTTCCCCGCCCCGTACTGGTCGTTGGTCCGGTTCGGCAAGTACGACGAGATGCTGGCCGAGCCCGCGCCCGCGGCCGAGCTCAAGTACGCCACCGCGATGTGGCGGTACGGGCGTGGTATGGCCTTCACGGCGAAAGGCAGCCTCGACGAGGCGAAAGCCGAGCTCGACAGCGTCGCCGCCGCGGCGAGCGCCACGCCAAAGGAAGCCCCGGCGGGCATCAACTCGCAGAAGAAGCTGCTCTCCCTCGCCGAGCGGCACTTGGCCGGAAAGCTGGCGATTGCCAGGGGAGACACGACCGCTGGGATCGCCGCGCTGGAGGAGGCGATCAAGTACGAGGACGAGCTGCTCTATGACGAGCCGCCGGCCTGGTACCACCCGATTCGCCAGGAGTTGGCCGCCGTGCACCTCGCGATGGGGCACGCCCCCGCCGCGGAGAAGCTGTACCGCGAGGACCTGGTGCACTTCCCGAACAACGGCTGGTCGCTCTACGGCCTGGCGCGCAGCCTCGAGGCGCAGGGCAAGAAGGCCGAGGCGGCCAAGATGGACGCGCAGTACCGGAAGATGTGGGACAAGGCCGACGTACAGCCGATGGGGTCCTAGGGGCAGGTGCGGCGGTGAGCTCGACCTGCGGTGCACCCCTGCCGACGTGTCCAGCTTGAGAACGCAGTGCCAGGTAGGCGAGGGCGTGGGGGC
>DATABX010000213.1:0-5119 GCA_036259335.1 Actinomycetota bacterium | reverse complement strand
TCAAGAAACAATTCCTACCTTCACGCATCGCCAGATCCTCGTGATCTTCAGCGGACTCATGCTCGGCATGCTGCTGGCCGCCCTGGATCAAACGATCGTCTCCACCGCCCTTCCGACGATCACCGGCGAGCTGGGCGGCCTGGCGCACCTTTCGTGGGTCGTGACCTCGTATCTGCTGGCTTCGACGGTGTCGACGCCGCTCTACGGCAAGCTGGGCGACCTGTACGGCCGCAAGCGGCTGTTCCAGATTGCGATCGTCATCTTCCTGGTCGGAAGCGTCATCTGCGGGCTCGCCCAGACGATGGGCCAGTTGATCGCCTTCCGGGCCATCCAGGGCGTCGGAGGCGGCGGCCTGATGGTGCTGGCGCAGGCGATCATCGCCGACGTGGTCTCGCCTCGCGAGCGGGGACGCTACCAGGGATACTTCGGGGCGGTCTTCGGCGTTGCGATGGTCACCGGCCCGTTCATCGGCGGCTTTCTGACCGACCAGGTCTCCTGGCGATGGGTCTTCTACGTGAACATCCCGCTCGGAATCATCGCCCTGGTGGTGACCGCGCTGGTGCTTCCCACGACCGCCCGGCGGGGCAACCCCCGGATCGACTACCTCGGCACTGCGATCCTCACCGCCGCCGTCACCTGCCTGGTCCTGCTCACCACCTGGGGAGGGCGGGAGTACGCCTGGGGTTCGCCGATGATTCTCTCGCTCGGAGGCGGCGCTCTGGTTCTGCTCGGGCTGCTGACGGTCGTCGAGCGCAGGGTCGCCGAGCCGGTGGTGCCCATCCACCTGTTCTCGAACCGGACCTTCAACGTGGCGACCTCGGTCAGCTTCATCATCGGCGTTGCCATGTTCGGTGCGATCAGCTTCCTGCCGCTGTTCCTCCAGGTGGTGAAGGGCGCCTCGGCCACCAACTCCGGGCTGCTGCTGCTTCCTTTGATGCTCGGGCTGCTGACCTCGTCCATGGGTTCCGGCCAGGTGATCACCCGGACCGGCCGCTACAAGATCTTCCCGATGGCGGGTTGTGCGATTGCAGCGGTGGCGATGTTCCTGTTGTCGACGATGGGGCCGGAAACCACCCAGTTCGCCGTGACGGTGTACATGGTGGTGCTCGGGGTCGGCATCGGGTTCTCCATGCAGACCCTGGTCATGGCGGTGCAAAACGACGTGAGCCGGAGCGAGCTCGGCGTCGCCACCTCGTCGGTGAGCTTCTTCCGGTCGATGGGCGGCTCGTTCGGCGTGGCGCTGTTCGGGGCTCTGTTCAACGGCATGCTGGCCGACCGGGTCGGTCAGACGGTCGGCATCGGCGAAGCCGCGTCCTCCACGCCAGAGGCTATCCGCCGGCTTCCCGCCGCCGTCCGATCGTTGTTCATCGAGGGATTCGCCGACTCGCTCACCACCGTCTTTCTCTACGCCACCCCGCTCGTCGCGTTGGCCTTCGGCATCACCTGGCTGATGCACGAGGTCCCGCTGAAGTCGTCGACCGACATCGTGGACCACGCCCGGGAGATGGCCGCCGGGTCGGCCCCCGGCACGGCCGACCCCGAGGCGGCTGTGCCGCTTAGTGGGGCGCTTCATTGAGGATCGACGGCCGGCATTTCCCACCACCACGGCCCGTCAGTTTCCTGGAGTTGCATCACCGCTGACTTCGGCGTATTTATCTATCGGAGAAAGCCAATCTCCTGAAACGAACCGACGGCTTCATCGATGGTAGGGCGAAGCCGAACCGAACGAAGGAGGTCGCATGTCTCGGATCAAGCGAGTGGCAGCGGCATCGGTTGTGGGGTGCCTGATGACTCTTGGCGGCGTAGCACACGCCGCTCCGCCCGGACCGGAGTTCCGCCCGGCCCCCAACGCTGGGAGCAACGCCAACTGCGTCGGAATTGCTTCCGCAGCCGCGACCCACAACGGCCAGGCTCCGACTCTCGGCCAGGGCGGAGATCCCTCCCACGGTACTCGCGGCGATGAGATAAAGGCGTTCCAGGCGGCCTGCTAGATCGCCTCAGGTATCTTCACGAACTGCCCGCCGCATCGACGGCGGGCAGTTGCGCGTTCGACCTTCTAGCTGCCTGCGGAGCTAAACATCGATCACCAAGGTCACCGGCCCGTCGTTCACCAGGTGGACCTGCATGTCGGCGCCGAAGCGGCCCTGCGCCACCTTCAGGCCCAGAGCCTTCAACTGGTCCGCCAGCTCCTGGACCAGCGGCTCGGCCACCTCGCCGGGGGCCGATCTCACGAACGACGGCCGGCGGCCCTTCGAGGTGTCGCCGAGCAGCGTGAACTGCGAGACCACCAGGACCTCGCCCCGGATGTCCTGCACCGAGCGGTTCATCTTGCCGTCCATGTCGGCGAAGATCCGAAGCTCGGCGACCTTCCTGGCCGCCTTGGCGGCGGTCTCGGAGGTGTCGTCGTGGCCGACGGCCGCCAGCACCACGATCCCCCGGCGGATCTCGCCGATCACCTGGCCCCAGACCGTGACGTTGGCAGAGGACACCCTCTGCAGGACCAACCGCACGACGAGCTAGGGGGTGGGAACTGGCTTGGGGGTGACCCGGCGGGCCTCGTAGACGCCCTCCACCCGGTTCACCATGTTGATGATCGTGATCAGCTGCGACGGGGCGGTGATCTCGAAGGTGAACCTGATCACCGCGTGGCCGGCGTGGACGGCCATCGAGGCGTTCAAGATGTTGGTCCCGGTGTCCGACACCGCGGCGGTCACGTCACGCAGCAGGCCCGGCCGGTCCAGGGACTCGATCTGGATCTCTACCGAGAACGAACCGGTTACCCGGGGATTCCACTTCACCGGCACCATCCGGCCGCTCGACTCGCCGAGCGCCAGGGCGTTGTGGCAGTCGGCCCGGTGCACCGACACTCCCCTGCCCCGGGTGATGAACCCGACGATCGGGTCCAGCGGCACCGGCATACAGCAGCGCGCCAGGTTGGTCCAGATGTCGCCCGACCCCTCGACCAGCACCGACGACGTTGGCTTGGCCCGAAGCTTGACCGGCGCCGGCGTGGTCGCCTCGGCCTCCGGCTCGACCTGGTGCAGCTTCACGTAACGCCGCACGACGGTGTTGGCCGAGATCCGGCCCTCCCCCACCGCCACGTAGAGCGCTTCGAGGCTGGGGTACTTCATGTCCGTCGCCAGCGCCTCCAGCGACCCGTCGGCCACCATCTTCTGGACCGGCAGGCTCGCTTTGCGCAGCGACTTGGTCAGGTAGTCCTTGCCCTCGGCCAGCGCCTCCTCCCGCCGCTGGACGGTGAACCACTGCTTGATCTTGGTCCGCGCCCGGGGGGTGGCGACGATGTCCAGCCAGTCCCGGCTCGGCCCCCCGGTCTTGGAGGTGAGCACCTCGATCGTCTCCCCCGACGCCAGCTGGTGCGACAGCGGCTGCAGCCGGCCGTCGACCCGGGCCCCGGTGCAGTGGTGGCCGACCTCGGTGTGGATGGCGTAGGCGAAGTCGATGGAGGTGGCTCCCTTCGGCAGCTCGATCACCTCGCCCTTCGGCGTGAAGACGAACACCTCGTCGGCAAACAGGTCCAGGCGCAGCGTGTCGAGGAACTCGACGTCGTCCTCGGTGTCCTGCAGCTCGAGCATCCGCTTCATCCACGCCGCCTGGCCCTCGCTGCGCCGGCCGCCCGCATCCTCCTTATAGGCCCAGTGGGCGGCGACCCCCTTCTCGGCGGTCCGGTGCATGGCGTGGGTGCGGATCTGGATTTCCAGCGGCTTGCCCTCGGGACCGACGACAGTGGTGTGCAAAGACTGGTAGAGGTTGAACTTCGGCATCGCGATGTAGTCCTTGAACCGCCCGGGAATCGGCTTCCACAGCGAGTGGATGGCGCCGACCGCCCCGTAGCAGTCCTTCAGGTCGTCGACCAGTACGCGCACACCGACCAGGTCGAAAATCTCGTCGAACTCCCGCCCCCGGTTGGTCATCTTGTCGTAGATCGAGTACAGGGTCTTCGGCCGGCCGCTGATGTCGGCTTTGATCCGCACCTCGCGCATCTTGTCGGCCACCTGGGTGATCACGTCTTCGAGGTACTGCTCCCGGGCCGGCGCCCGCTTGGAGACCAGGCTCTCGATCTCCTCGTAGACCTTGGGCTGCAGGGTGTGGAACGCCAGGTCCTCCAGCTCGGCCCGCACCTCCGCCATGCCCAACCGGTTGGCCAGCGGCGAGTAGATCTCCAGGGTCTCGGTGGCCATGATCTCGCGGCGGTCGGGCGCCAGCGGGGCGATCGTACGCATGTTGTGCAGCCGGTCGGCGAGCTTGATGATCAGCACCCGCATGTCCTTGGCCATCGCCACGATCATCTTGCGCAGGTTCTCGGCCCGCTCCTGCTCCTTGCTGCGGAACTTGATCCGGTCGATCTTGGTGAGCCCGTCGATGATGTCGGCCACCTCGTCGCCGAAGATCGTCCGCAGCTCCTGCAGCTCCAGCGAGGTGTCCTCCACCGAGTCGTGCAGGAAGGCAGCGATGATCGTCGTGGCGTCCATTCCCTGCTCGGCCAGGATGCGGGCGACCCCGACCGGGTGCTGGATGAACTCCTCGCCGGACTTGCGCTTCTGTCCCTCGTGGACCAGGTGGGCGATCTCGTAGGCGCGTACCACGCCCCGGGTGTCGGCCTTCGGGTGCTGCTCTTTGACCATCCGGACGATGTCTAGAATCGCCTTGGGGATCGGAGGAGGCGACGACTGGGGGCGGAACCGGTAGAAGACGCCCTTCACCCCCTGGGGCTTGGGGTCCACCAGCTCGTTGGGGATGAGCTTGGGGGCGATGGGCGCCCCGCCGTTCTGCTTCGACGGAGCCTTGGAGGGCGCTCGTACCGGGGAGGACTTGGTTTTGGTTGCGGTGGTGCGGCCCCCTGGGGGCGGCTTTTGGCCGTTACCGTCCGGAGGCCCTGGTGGGGCCTCTGCGGCGGTTTTGCCCTTCTCGGCCAGTTCAGCCTCCGGAAAAAAGTTTCTAGAGCGTCACCCCATTAAAGCACGGGCACAATCCTCGCCCGGCAGCCGTCGACACCCCGTCTAGCGGTGCGGACATAAGTCGTTGACGCCGTACGTACCTTTGGTACTGTGGGTACTCGGGCCGTCTGCGAAACGGCTCCCGCGGCCACCCGGCCGCCAGA
>DATABX010000212.1:0-2875 GCA_036259335.1 Actinomycetota bacterium | reverse complement strand
GGCCGGCGTCCGGGGCGGCCCAGAGGTCGTCGCCGACCGCGCAGGGAATTTCGGCGCACAACACCGTGCGCCCGGACGGGTCTTCGCCGTCGCGGTAGTTCTTGGGCTCGGAGATCCGGCTCACCGGCGTGCGGGAGTCCGGCAGGTAGTGGGCGTCGTACTCGGAATAGCGGTCGCGGTCCAGCACCAGGTAGACCAGCAGCATCGCCCGGGACCGCAGGCTGGAGGCGGCGGCCAGCACCTCGTCCGACGGCGGAGGGTGGAACAGGCGGGCGAGCACCGGCAGCGGAATCGTCGACCAGACCAGATCGGACCGGTGTTCCCCGGCCGGGGTCGCCACGCTAAAGCCGTCCTCCCCCAGTTCGACCGCCGACACCGCCGAGCTCAGGAGGATCCGCGCCCCCGCCGAGCCGGCCGCCCCGGCGAGCGCCTCCCACAGCTGCCCGAAGCCCCGGCGCGGGTAGTGGAAGACGCCGCCCGTCTTTCCCGACCCGGTGAGCTTGCGAAGCAGCTTGCCGGCGGCGTTGCCGCTCACCCGGCGCCGCGCCTGTTCGCCGTCGATCTCGTCCGGCTCCAACCCCCACAGCTTGCGGGCGTACGGGAAGTAGAAGCGCTCGCACATGGTCGGCCCGAGGCCGGCGAGGAGCAACCCGGCGAAGGTGTCGTCCTTCGGCCGCCGCAGGGGCGCGAGCAGGGCGTCCCGGGCGGCCGAAAGAGCAAAGGTGGGTGGCAGGTGGGCCACCAGGTCGGCAGCCTGGAGGGGGAAGGCGATCCACCGCCCCTCCAGGTAGATCCGACCGTGCCGGGGCCGGGTCTGCAGGTCGCCGCCCAGCAGCCGGTCGAGCTCTGCGAGGAGGGCCGGGTTGGTGGCCGGGTGCAGCCGGTGGCTGCCGTGGTCGACCCTCACCCCGCCCACTTCGAAGCTTCCGGCCAGGCCGCCGACCCGGTCTCCTCGCTCCAGGATCGTCACGTCGTGCCCGGCGAGAGCCGCCCGGTAGCCGGCTCCGAGGCCGGCCGGCCCCGCGCCCAGAATCGTTATCCGCGTGGACGTCATAAGATGGCTGCAGGGTAGCAGCAGCAGCCCGGGTCTTTGACATAGCCCAGCGCGCTTGCCACACTTAACTTGTAGGAAATCTTCGGCTAAACTTGCTGCCGAACAAGCAGGTTTTGAGCAACGGCGCTCGCTTTCGGCGGGCGCCTTTTTTGTCCCGGTTCACCGCGGCATACCGGCGCCCACGGCACGACATCTTTGAGGATCGGCAGACCCGGGTACCGGCTGCCAGGAAAGGAGCCCTCCGCTGAACGCTTCCAAGGGTCTGTACAACCCCCGCTACGAGCGCGACGCCTGCGGCATCGGGTTCGTAGCCGATGTCCAGGGTCGGCCCAGCCGGTCGATCGTCGACTCGGCTCTCTACTCACTGTGCCGGGTCCGGCACCGTGGAGCGGTGGCTGCGGACACCAAGAGCGGCGACGGCGCCGGCATCCTGCTCCCCCTCCCCGCACATTTCTTCGCTTCCGAGCTCCACTCCGACGCCGATCCCGCATTTATCGGCGTCGCCATGGCGTTCGTCTGGCCTCCCGGAGAAACCGGCCACCGGGCGATCGTCGAAGAGGCCTGTTCCCGCGAGGGCATCGGAGTGCTCGGCTGGCGGGAGGTGCCGATGGAGCTCGACTACATCGGCGACCAGGCGAAGCAGATCCACCCGAGCATCGAGCAGGCGATACTGCTCCGCCCAGTGGGCGTAGACACCGGCGAGGTTGAGCGCCGTTGCGTGCGGGCCCGCAAGCGCTCCGAGAAGGCCTGCGCCGACTCGGGCATCCGGCTGTACTTCCCCTCGTTTTCGTTCCTGACGATTACCTACAAGGCGCTGGTCGTGGCCGACCAGCTGGCCCAGTTCTACCCGGACCTGTCCCGGGACAACTTCACCGCGCCGTTTGCGATGTTCCACCAGCGGTTCTCCACCAACACCGCCCCCACCTGGGAGCGGGCCCAGCCGTTCCGGCAGAGCTGCCACAACGGCGAGATCAACACCATCGCCGGCAACATCAACCGGATGAAGGCCCGGGAGGGCCGCCTGGGCAAGCGCAACCTGCTGGAGGAGGAGCTGCTGCGCCCGGTGATCGACGAGAACGGCTCGGACTCGGCGATGTTCGACAACGTCCTGGAGCTGCTGAACCGCGAGGGCCGCGACGTCACCCACGCCATGGCGATGCTCATCCCCTGTGCCTGGGAGAAGCTCGAGGACCTGGACGACGACGTGCGCGACTTCTACCGCTACCACTCGTGCCTGATGGAGGCCTGGGACGGCCCGGCGGGCGTGGTGTTCACCGACGGCTACAAGATCGGTGCCTCCCTGGACCGCAACGGCCTGAGGCCGCTGCGCTACTCGGTGTGCGAGGACGGTTTCATCGCCTGCTCCTCCGAGGCCGGGTCGATCTACACCCGCGGCCACGGCAGGGTCAAGCGCGGCAAGCTCGGACCGGGACAGATGATCCTGGTGGACCCCGAGGACGGCGGCTTCATCTTCGACCCGGTCAAAGAGCGGCTGGCCAAGCGCAAGCCGTACGGCGAGTGGGTTGCCGAGCACCTTACCCAGACCTCGCTGCTGGCGCCGGATCCGCAGGTTCCCGCCACCTGGCGGTTGACCAGGTGGCGTTCGGTTACACCAAGGAGGAGTTCACGGTGATCCTGCGGCCGATGGCGTCGACCGCCCACGAGCCGACCTCCTCGATGGGCGACGACACCTCTCCGGCGGTGCTGAGCGAGTTCAACCGGCCGCTCTACAACTTCTTCAAGCAGCGGTTCGCCCAGGTGACCAACCCGGCCATCGACCACATGCGGGAGCGCTCGGTCATGAGCATCCGCACACTGATC
>DATABX010000211.1:0-6900 GCA_036259335.1 Actinomycetota bacterium | reverse complement strand
GGCTCTCCGACCCGCAGGGGCGAGCCCTCGACTTTCATCCGGGTCGCCGAAGAGCACCGGGCCTCGGGCGTGAACGGCGACTCCGAGCGTTACGGGATCTCGGTGGCCGTGCTGGCGGGCGACCTGGCTCTGGTGATCTCGGACCTGATGTTCGCCGAGTCTGGCTTCGAGCCTGAGGCGCTGATCCGGGCGGCCGGGCCGCTGAGCAGGATGCGCCTCGACGCCATCGCCGGCCAGTACCTGGACCTCAGCCTCACCGGACGTGGGGTGACCGATCCCAACATCACCGCCCGGATCGCAAGGCTCAAGACCGGCAGCTACAGCGTCGAGGGACCGCTTCTGGTGGGGGCGGCGCTGGCCGGCGCCCCGGAAAGCTCCACCGCGGCCCTGCAGGCCTTCGCCCGGCCGCTCGGCGAGGCGTTCCAGCTAACCGACGACCTCATGGGGATGTTCGGGGATCCGGCTGAGACCGGCAAGAGCGTCGAGAACGACCTGAGACAGGGCAAGCCGACCTCGCTGATGGCCAGGGCGTTGTCGCTGGCGCCTCCCCATTCACGGGAGACCGTTCTGTCGATCTGGGGCAACCCCGATGCATCACAGGAGGACCTGGAGCTGCTGCGCAAGACGGTTGACGAGTCCGGAGCGGTCAGGTCGATGGTGCGGTCGATCAACCGGCTCGTCTCGGAAGCCAGGGCCGCTCTGAAGGATCCTGAGGAGCATGGGCTCGCCCCCGCACCGTGCGCTTGGATGGTCAAGATGGCCGAATCCATCGTGGCCCGGGCCCGGCTTCTTCAGAAGGCGGGCTGACCCGGCACACAAAAGCACCCCCGGATTAAATCCGGGGGTGCTTTTGGGTGCGTTGGGGACGTCTTTAGAAGTCCATTCCTCCGCCGCCGTCGCCCATGCCGCCGGGCATGCCGGGCATGCCGCCGCCGTTCTTCTCGGGCTTGTCGACCACCACGGACTCGGTGGTCAAAAACAGCGCCGCAATCGAGGCTGCGTTCTGAAGTGCCGAGCGGGTGACCTTTGCGGGGTCGACGATTCCGGCCTTCATCAGGTCCTCGTACTCACCGGTGGCTGCGTTGAGGCCGTGGTTCTTCGGAAGGGTCAGGACCTTCTCGACGACGACACCGCCCTCCATGCCGGCGTTGGTTGCGATCTGGCGCAGCGGTGCGCTGAGCGAGCGGCGCACGATCTGAACGCCGGCCAGCTCGTCGCCGACCAGGTCGGCCTCCAGCTTCTCCAGTGCGGTGGCTGCGAGCACCAGGGTGGTGCCTCCGCCGGGGACGATGCCCTCCTCGACTGCCGCCTTGGTCGCCTGCACCGCGTCCTCGATGCGGTGCTTCTTCTCCTTCAGCTCAACCTCGGTGGCTGCGCCGACCTTGATGACTGCGACACCGCCGGCCAGCTTGGCCAGGCGCTCCTGCAGCTTCTCCTTGTCGTAGTCCGAGTCGGACTTGTCGATCTCGGCCCGAATCTGGTTGACCCGGCCCCGGATCTCGTCGGCCTTGCCCTGGCCCTCGACGATCGTTACCTCGTCCTTGGTGACGACGATCTTGCGGGCCTGGCCTAGCTGGTCCAGCGTGGTGTTCTCGAGCTTGAGGCCGACTTCTTCCGAGATGACCTGGCCGCCGGTAAGGATTGCGATGTCCGAGAGCATCGCCTTGCGGCGGTCGCCGAAGCCGGGGGCCTTGACCGAAACGCTGCGGAAGGTGCCGCGGATCTTGTTGACCACCAGGGTGGCCAGTGCCTCGCCCTCCAGGTCCTCGGCGATGATCAGCAGCGGCTTGCCGCTCTGCATGACCTTCTCCAGGATCGGCAGGATGTCCTTGACCGCGGAGATCTTCTGGCTCGAGATCAGCACGAGAGCGTCCTCGAGGACGGCTTCCATGCGCTCGGGGTCGGTCACGAAGTACGGGGAGATGTAGCCCTTGTCGAACCGCATTCCCTCTACCAGCTCCAGCTCGAGGCCGAAGGTCTGGGACTCCTCGACGGTGATGACGCCGTCCTTGCCGACCTTGTCCATGGCCTCGGCGATAATCTCGCCGATCTCACGGTCGTTGTTGGCCGAGATGGCTCCGACGTGGGCGATCTCGTCCTTGCCCTCTACTTCTTTCGCCATTCCGCCGATGAAGTCGACGACCTCGTCGACACCGGTCTCGATGCCCCTCTTCAGGGCGATCGGGTTGGCGCCTGCGGCGACTACACGCAGACCCTCCTTGGTGATGGCGTGAGCGAGGACGGTTGCGGTGGTCGTTCCGTCACCGGCAACGTCGTCGGTCTTCTTTGCGACTTCCTTCACGAGCTCGGCACCGATCTTCTCGAACGGGTCCTCGAGCTCGATCTCCTTGGCGATCGACACACCGTCGTTGGTGATCGTCGGTGCGCCCCACTTCTTCTCGAGCACCACGTTGCGGCCCTTGGGGCCCAGGGTTACTCGAACTGCGCTGGCGAGCTGTTCCATGCCTCGCTCCATCGCGCGCTTTGCCTCTTCACCAAATGCAAGCTGCTTTGCCATACAAAACCTCCTCTGAGGGCTGGCCGGCCCTCCTAGAGCTGGCAGTCCTACCACTAAAGCGTTAGCACTCAAGAGTCTAGAGTGCTAATCGGCATCTAGCAAATGACTTCCCGCCGGCCCGCAGAGCGGCCTTTTTGCACGGTCTTGCGGACGCCAAATTGATTTAGCCCTATTAACCACTTAAAATTGCGTCGAAGCGGACGATTAGTGACGCAGGAGGTCATCTTGGGAAGCCCAGCACAGGTCGATTCGGTCGTTCCGCGAGCCAAGGCGTTCTTTCACTTCCTGCTTCCGGCGATCGCGTTCGTCCTCGGCTCCCCGCCGGCCGAGTACCTTCTGCTGGCGACCGGCGTGGTCATGGCGGCCAGCGTTCTCGGGGGGCCCCGCTTCAGTGTGTTCGGGCAGTTGTTCAAGGCGGTGCGCCCGGCGCTCAAGATCGGCCCCGGCCGCCAGGAAGCCGTCGCGCCGCACAAGTTTGCCGAGGCCCTGGGGGCGATCTGCCTGCTGGCGGCGTCCGCCTTGTACTTCGCCGGCGCCGTCCTGGCCGGCCAGGTACTGACGCTGATGGTGGCGGCGCTGGCGCTGCTCAACGCCGCCGCCGGCATCTGCATCGGCTGCCAGATGTACCTGCTGTTCAAGCGCTTCGGCCGGGGAGCTCCCGCCTGATGGACCTTTTCGTGAGACTGGCGATCCTGCTGATGGTCAGTGGAGCCGCGGCGTACAGCAGCTTCGCCCTGCGCCGATACTTCGGCAGCGGCGAGATCCCCGTCCGCTTCGACCGCTCCGACGTCGACCTGTCGCACTCCGGCCCGATGCTGGTGGAGTTCACCTCCCCCTACTGCCACGAGTGCCAGGTGGCCTACCCGCGGCTCCAGGCGGCTTCCGCGGCCCACGACGCTCCGCTGGCGGTGATCAACGCCAAGGACCGCCCCGACCTGGCGGTGAAGTACGCGATTCGCACCACGCCGACGATCCTCGTGGTCAACGGCAAAGGGAAGGTGACCTCCGGCTGGCTCGACATGAGCCCCTCCACCGAGGACCTGACCCAGGCCCTGGAGCTGGCCCGCTAGATCGGTTTCAGCCTCCGGCGACGGCCGGAAGGATCGAGACCAGCGTCCCGCTCTCCAGAGGAGTGTCCAGGCCGTCCAGGAAGCGCACGTCCTCCTCGCCGACGTAGATGTTCACGAACCGGCGGATGTCGCCGCCCTCGTCCAAAAGGCGGTCCGCGAGGTCCGGGTGGTCGGCACCGATCTTGCCCAACAGCTCGCGCAGGTTGGACGCCTCTCCCACGCTCAGCTCGGCCTGACCTCCGGTAAGGGTGCGCAGCTGGGTCGGGATCTTCACTCGTACGCTGATAGCAGCCTCATCTCCTCTTCGAAGTTCTCCAGGTCCCCCGAGATATGCACGTTCGGCCCCACTCGGCCGGTCAGCGCCTCGGCGGTCTTCAGCCCCATGCCGGTGATCAGAGCGACCACCGACTCACCGGGAGCGAACGCCCCGCGCTCGGCCATCTTCTTGAGCGCCCCGATGGTGACGCCGCCCGCAGTCTCGGCGAACACTCCCTCGGTCGAAGCGAGCAGGCGGATCGCGCTGACGATCTCCTCGTCGGTCACGTCGTCGCCCGTCCCCCCGGTTTCGTTCACCGCCTTGACCGCATAGTAGCCGTCGGCCGGGTTCCCGATGGCCAGCGACTTGGCGATCGTGTCCGGGCGCACCGGGCGGATGACGTCGACCCCCGCCTTTAGCGCCGTCACCACCGGGCTGCACCCCAGCGCCTGGGCGGCGTGCACCCTGGTGTGGGGCGGCTCGTCGGTGATCCCGACCTTGTGGAACTCTTCCAGGCCCTTGCGGAACTTGGTCAGCAGCGACCCGCTGGCCACCGGGACCACCACGTGGTCCGGCGCCCGCCATCCGAGCTGCTCGGCCACCTCGAAGGCCAGCGTCTTGGATCCCTCCGAGTAGAAGGGGCGGAGGTTGACGTTGACGAACCCCCACTCCCCCTTCTGGGCGATCTCCGAACACAGCTTGTTGACGTGGTCGTAGTTGCCGTCGACCGCGATCACGTTGCCGCCGTAGATGGCGGTGGTGATCACCTTGTTCTGCTCGAGGTTGGCCGGGATGAAGACGAACGACCTGAGGCCGGCCCGGGCGGCGTGTGCCGCCACCGCGTTGGCCAGGTTCCCGGTCGAGGCGCAGGCGACGGTGTCGAAGCCCATCTGGCGGGCGACGGTGAGCGCCACGCTGACCACCCGGTCCTTGAACGAGTGGGTCGGGTTGGCGGTGTCGTTTTTGATCCACAGGTTGTCGATGCCGAGGGCGGCCCCCAGCCGGGGGGCCCGAAGGAGCGGAGTGAGGCCGGCGCCGATGTCGATGCGGGGAGTTTTCGGGTCGACCGGCAAAAGGTCGACGTAACGCCAGATCGAGGCCGGGCCGGCGCTTATCGACTCCCGCGACATGCGGGCGGCGATCGAGCCGTAGTCGTAAACCGGCTCCAGCGGGGCAAAACAGAAGTCGCAGACGTAGATGGGGGCGGCCTCGTAGGTGCGTCCGCACTCCCTGCACTCAAGCTTTTCAACTCTGGCCATTTGGTACACCCTTCCAACAAAAAATCGCCTGCCGATGGCAGGCGACCCGGATGCTGACCTGCTCATCTTCCCCGGGTTGACCGGGCGGGAATTAGCACCTTTCAGTCGTTGTTAGCCGACTGACGGCTGCCGAGGCGTCACAGGGCCCGTCCCTAAGCCTCTCTTGATGAGGCCTTAACCATCGCACCCGCCCAGGCACATGTCAAACCGTTGCGGAAACGGCCCGGAACCGGGAGCAACAGGCGGGTGGTCAGGCCGGCGGTTTGGCGGCCGCCTTGGCCTTGGCCTTCGCCTTTGGGGCCACATCGCCGTCCGGAACCTGGACGCTCGTTGCCTCGGGCAGCGCAGCCGGCGCCTCGGACGGCAGGTCGGACTCCTCGCCCGGCTCCTTCACGAGACCCTCCCCGGCGGTTGGCTCCTCGTAGTACGACCAGTTGCCCAGGATGCGGGTCTCGTAGAAGTGGACGAACAGGATCTTGGCGACGCCCATCATCGGGACCGCCAGCAGCATCCCCCAGATACCGCCGAGCGAAGCGCCTAGGAGCAGGGCGATCATCACCGCCACCGGGTGCAGCCGCACCGCCCACCCCATCACCTTGGGGCTGATGAAGTGGTTGTCGATCTGCTGGACGACGAGCATGGCCAGCGCCGCCTTGATCGCCAGCGAGGGGCCGCCCTCGATCCCGCCGACTATCACGGCAACTCCTCCCCCGACGAACGGCCCGATGAGCGGGATGATGTTGAAGAAGCCGGCCAGCAGCCCGATGGGCAGCCAGAACGGCAGCCCGATGATCAAGAACACCAGGCACGACATCAAACCCACGATGGCCGCAACGAGCAGCTGGCCCCTGAAGAAGCTGCCGACGGTGTTGCCGATCCGCTCGACCAGCGGTATCCACTCCCGCCGGAACCGGGGTGGCATGTAGTGCTTGCCGGCCTTCTGGATCTTCGGCAGGTCGATGAGCAGGTAGGCGGCGAACACCGGCGCGAGGACGAAGTTCACGATCGCGTGGAGGGCCCCGGTGGCGAATCCGGCGGCGCCGGCGAACAGCCGGCTGCCGAACTCCTCGATGAACGAAGGCGTCTCGCTCCGAGGGCTTTCTGACTGACCGGATTCGGTGGGCTCGTCTCCGGACAGGTCGCCGAAACCGATGGCGTCGAGCGAGATGTTGAGCCTCTCGGCGGTTCTCTCCACGGCTTCGATCGCGTTCTGCTGGATCTCGGGCCCCCGCTCGACAAGCCCGTTGATCTGCCGGCCCAGCGGCGGGACCAGGATCGACATGCCGACCACGACCAGGGCCAGGAACGCCAGGTAGATGAGGGCCGTGCCTATCCCCCGCCGTACGCCCCGGCGCTCCAGGCGGTTGACCATCGGGTTCAGCAGGAAGATCAGGATCAGGGCCAGGGCGATCGGCGGGAAGACGTCCCGGAGGAAGTAGAGGACGTAGAGGAAGATCCACGCCAGCAGCAGGCACCCGATCAGGGCCCAGGAGACTATTCCGGCCCGTCGAAAACTGTCGCGTGGTTCTGGTGCCTGGCGACGATTGGTGACGGCCACCTTCCAAGTATAGGGTCGCCCGGACCGGGCTCGGGGGCTTTGGCGGATTCGCTGCCGGAGCAGTCGGGTAACCTCTTGCTGTGTCCCCCGAAACCGACCGCCCGATGACCACGGACTCCGCCTTCTCGCTGGCGGAGGTGCTGCGGGGCCGATCCCTGGTGATCGCCTCGAACCGGGGCCCGGTCAAGTACGAGGAGGACGAGCAGGGCGACCTGATCCCCACCCGCGGCGCCGGCGGG
>DATABX010000210.1:0-6274 GCA_036259335.1 Actinomycetota bacterium | reverse complement strand
AGACAAGGCCAGCGCCGATGCCGCCGGCTACGAGGTCGGGGACACCTCGAAGATCGTCACCCGTTCGGGCACCCACGAGGTGGTTGTCGTCGGCTTCGCCGAACTTGGCGATCCCGACGACGACCACCTCGTGGGTGCCGGAACGGGTGACGATCCTCGCCGTGTCCCCGACCTCGTAGCCGGCGGCGTCGGCGCTGGCCTTGTCGATCACCGCTTCGTTTGCGGCTTCCGGGCCCCGTCCGGCCGACAGCCGAAATGGGTTCAACTGCTCGACCTCTTCCCAGTTGGTGCCGAACGTCGGCCCGCCGCTGGTAACGGTCTTGCTCGGGTCGCTCTTGTCGACGAGTTGGGCGAATCCTTGAGTCTTGCCTTCGGCCGCCTTCACTCCGGGAGCCGCCGACACCGTGCCCACGAGGTTCTCGTCGATGCGGCCGCGTTGGTCGCCCATGTCGGAGGAAAGCGACTGCTCGCTCCGGACGTAGGCGTCCGTGCCGGCGTAGACGTCGGCGAACAGGTTGTCGAAGGTGCGGCCGATGGTGTCGGTCAGAACCAGGGTGCCCGCCATGAAGGCCACTCCCAGAAGAACTGCAACGCTGGAGCTCAAAAGCCGAAGCTTCTTGGCCAGCAGACTCTTGACGATTGCGGACAGCATCCTTACTTACCTCCCAACTGCTTGATCTTGTCCAGAACTCGCTCCGGGGTCGGGTTGGCCATCTCGTCGACCACTGCGCCATCGGCCAGGAACACCACGCGTCCGGCGTAGCTCGCCGCCACCGGGTCATGGGTCACCATGACGATGGTCTGTCCGAGCTCGGCCACCGCCCGGCGCATGAACGAGAGGATCTCGGCACCGGACCGTGAGTCCAGGTTTCCGGTGGGCTCGTCGGCGAAGATGATCTCCGGCCGGTTGGCCAGCGCCCGGGCCACGGCCACCCGCTGCTGCTGTCCACCCGAAAGCTCGCTGGGACGGTGCGAAAGCCGGCCGGCCAGGCCGACCGTATCCACGACCTCGCCCAGCCACGCCTCGTCCGGCTTGCGGCCGGCCAGTGAGATCGGAAGCGTGATGTTCTCGAGGGCGGTCAGGGTGGGCACCAGGTTGTAGGCCTGGAAGACGAACCCGATCCGGTCCCGCCGCAGCTCGGTGAGGCGCCGGTCGTCCAGGGTGGACAGCTCGACGCCGCCGACCGAGACGCTGCCCGACGTCAGCGTGTCCAGCCCGGCGATGCAGTGCATCAGCGTGGACTTGCCCGACCCCGAGGGGCCCATGATCGCGGTGAACTCGCCCTGCGCGAAGTCGACGGTGACGTCGTTGAGAGCGTAGACCGCGGTGTCGCCGCTGCCGTACACCTTCGTGGCGTTGTGCGCCCGGGCGGCGATCGACCGAGCCACCCTGCGTGTGGGCGGATAGGTCATGGTCATCGACATGTTGATTCTCCTTTCAGTGCTGATCTGTGGCCTCAGCTTGGAACTAAGGCGTCAGCCGGCACATCGGGAGATGCCCCTCAGATTTGGTTCGAACGCTCCCTAGGCAATGCCCAGCCGCTGGGCAATGGCTGCTGCTTCGACACGGCTCGTTACCCCGAGTTTGCGCAGGATGTTGGAGACGTGGACGCTAACCGTCTTTTCCGAGACATAAAGCGCATCCCCGATCTGACGGTTGGTCTGACCGGCCGCCACCAGCGAGAGCACCTCGCCCTCCCGAGGAGTAAGCCCCAGTCGCGTAGCGTCGCTCATGTCCAGAACCACCGGCTCCGGAGTCTCGACGCTCAGCCGGGCACGGCGGGATAGGGCCTCGACCTGAGCGGCCAACGGTTCCGCTCCCAACTCGGCGGCGATGCGGTGGGCGGCCCGAAGGGCGGTGACGGCCCGTGCTGCGGCTCCTCTGAGGGCCGCGGCTTCCGCCTCCTGCAGGCGAGCGACACCTATCGCCCACCGGTCGTGAAGAACCTCCCAGCGTTCTGCCGCCCGAGCCCAGGCGTCCGGATCCGGCTCGGTCAGGCGGGTGACCAGGGCGGCGGCGTGGACGAGTTGCGCATCCACCTCGGCCGGGAGCGGCTCGCCGGTTGGGGTGGTGCACTCGGCCCGGGCCTCCTCCACCAGCGACCGAAGGCGAGCAGCTGAGGAGGTGACATCGACGGATTCCCGCCTCGCCTGTCCGTCGAGCGTCCGTTCGACGGCGATCCACACCGCAAGCAGCACAAGGCGAGCCGGAAAGCGCCGGTCCCCTGCCGATTTCGACGCCGTGCCGCGGTCGGCGGCCTCGGCGGCTGCAAGCAGGTCGCCGCAGATAAGATGCACCTCGGCAGCCGCAGCGTGGACAAGCCTTTCGTGCCAATCGTCGACCGGCTGATCCTGGGCCGTCGCGAGCAACGACCGGGCACGATCGAACTCCCCTCGCCGGGCTGCGAGCATCGATGCCGCCAGGCCGAGCCGCGAGGCGGTGACCGGGATGAAAGCGATGCCGGTGAGTCGGCCGAGCACCGTCACTGCCTCGGACCAGCGGCCCAGACGGGTGAGGCACTCCACCGCCATCACCGAGAGGTAACCGCCCATGCTCGTGTCGAACCCGGCCAGCCGGCCCTCGGCCGCGCCGTCCTGTGCCACCGCCAGTGCCTCCGGGAACAGCCCCGACTGCATAAGCGCCTCCGCCAGATAGATGGTGGCGATCGAGCGGTCCTCCGCCGTGTCAGCCATCGACAGCGCCTTGCGGCAAAGCTGTACACCCTCGGCCGGGTAACCGAGGTGGCATCGTGCGAGCCCCAATACACGCGTGGCGTGCAGCGCAGCCTGCGGTGCGCCACCCGACGTCGAAGCGACCTGCAGTGCACGCCGGCACCACGTCTCCGCCGAGTCGAAGCGGCAGAACAGAAACTCCGCCTGCCCCAGACCCGCATACACCGAGGCGGCCGACTGGTTCGGATCGTCGTCCTCCAGCAGCGCCGCCGCTCTCTCGTACTCGACCGCACTCTCTCCCAGGCGGCCAGCCGCCCATAAATAGCGGGCTAAACGTTCATGGCCCCACGCTGCCCCCTTCGGGGGCACCCGCGCAGCGAGCGCCCGCTCGGCCAACTCCACCGAACGGACGGGTTTCCCGGTGGAGGTGGCCAGCTCCGCGGCCTGCCAGATTCGCTCGACCACCTCCTCTGCATCGGGGCCGGTCCCCGCTTCCTCCCAGAGGGCAAGCACCCGCTCCAGGTGCTCCAGCGCGACCGCGGGAGCAACCGGCACTGCGGCATCGGCGGCTGCCAGCAGCGCCGCGAGGGCCCTCGACTTCTCGCCAGCCCGGTCCAGGTGGAAAGCCACCTCACCCAGGAGTCCGGCGGACCCTCGACCTCCTTGGGCGCCGGCCTGGAGCGCGTCCGCCACGGCGCGATGCAGGCGCCGGCGCTCCGGGCCAAGCAGTTTCGCGGTTACCACCTCACCGAGTACGGGGTGGCGGAAACGGTAGGCGTCGCCGGCGGAGTCGACGACCAGGACCTGAGCGTCGAGCGCCGCCTTCACCGATCGCTCCAGGCTTCGATCGTCCAGTCCGGCGACGCGGGACAAAAGCTCGTGATTGGTCTCCCGCCCCACGGTGGCGACCACCGCCAGTACATGCCTGGTCTGCTCGTCGAGCTGCGCGATATCGGCCGACACCAGGTCCGAGAGCATGGGCGGAAGGGTCTGGCCGGTAGCCCGCGCAGCGACGAGCTCCTCGGTGAACAACGGGTTCCCGCCGGAGCGTGCCACCAGCTCGTCAATCTGGAGCCTGGTCGCATCGGGTCCGATGGCCGCGGCGACCTGTTCGGCCGCCTCGGCATCGCTGAGCCCGGATAACCGGAGGTGGTAGACGCCGGGCAATCTGCTCAGCTCGGCCAACCGGTACCGTTGCGACGGGTCGCTGGCCACCTCGGTGGTTCGGTAAGTCGCAACCAGCACCACGTGTTCGTCCACCAGGTTTCTCCCGAGGAACTCGTACAGGTCCCAGGTAAGGGCGTCCGCCCAGTGAAGGTCTTCGAACCCGGCCAGCACCACGTCACCGGCGGCCAGATCGCCGAGAAGGTCGAGCACCGAGTAGAACACTCCCCCGCCGGCCGGTTCGCCACCGCTTCGGTCCGGAAGATCTCCCAACAGGTGGTTCACCGAACGGAACTTGGGACCGGCCAGCGTCTCCGGAGCGGCCCGGCGTACTTGACGCAGGAGGTCGACAACCGGGGCGAGTGGAAGCGTCTGCCCGCCGACGTGAACACATCTGCCCAGATAGCAGACGGCGCCGGCCCTGCCCGCCGCTTCATTGACCAGCCGCGATTTGCCGATTCCCGGCTCACCGCCGACCAGAACTATGGAGGGAACGCCGCGCCGGGCGTCGGAGATCGCTTTGTCGAACGCCGAGAGTTCTGCCGAACGCCCTACGAATGGACTTAGCGGACGTCGACTCGGCACTAGTCCAGTATCGCCCGCCCCCTTCAGGGCGGCAAGGAGGCGGCTTTTGTCGAATATGAGGGTTCCCTACCCATGACACCGGACGCCCCTTAGGCCGACTCTGGTCAAAGCGCAAATCAACCACCACAACCAAGGAGGCACGCCCAATGCATCACCACCACCACCACGCCACCGGCACCAAGGCTTTCGACCCGGAGGATCTGTTCTCCGCGGAAACTGCCGGGCTCATGAAGGCGTCGACCCCCCAGGTCGTCCGGCTGAACGACGGCGACGTTTTCGATTTGCACATTCAGCCGGTTACCAAATGGATCGATGGAAACCTGGTGCGCATGCTGGCCTACAACGGGTCGATTCCAGGACCTCGCCTCTGGGTCGACCAGGGCTCGGAGATCACCGTGCGGGTGCAGAACGACGGCGACGTGGAGGCGACGGTTCACTGGCACGGGCTGCGGCTGGAGAACCGCTACGACGGAGTTCCGGAGGAGACTCAGGCGCCGATCGCTATCGGCGGCACCTACACCTACAAGGTGCAGTTTCCGGACCCGGGCTTCTACTGGTATCACCCGCACATCCGCGAAGACTTCGCTCAGGAGATGGGGCTTTACGGGACGATCCTTGTCGAGCCCTCCGACCCCTCCTACTGGCCGGCCGTCGATCGGCAGATCACCATCACGCTCGACGACGTCTTGATCGAGGGCGGCCGCATGGCTCCTTTCATGCGTTCCGGGCCGAGCTTTACCGCCATGGGTCGCTTCGGCAATGTGATGCTCACCAACGGCGAGACGAGTTTCTACGAAGAGGCAGGCGCTGGAGAGGTAGTCCGCCTGCACCTTGTCAACACCGCCAACACCAGGATTTTCAACTTCGCTCTCGGGGGTAGGCGGATGAAGGTCGTCGGGGGTGACAGCGGCCGTTACGAGTACGAGCAGTTCGCCGAGGAAGTTGTCATCTCGCCGTCTGAAAGAGTCATCGTGGACGTCCTTTTCGATGGTTCAGGGGACGTCCCTTTGGAGCACCGCACCCCGGATCGGGTCTACAGGCTCGGCTCTATCACGATCGCAGGACGGACAACCGGAGCTGCGGCGAAGAGCTTCGGCACGCTTCGGACTGATCCCGAGTTGAGCGCCGAGCGCCGGAGAATGGAAGACCAGTTCGGGCGGTCGCCGGACAAAGTTCTTTCGTTCGTCTCTGAGATGCCGCTCCTGTACGGCGCCGAGACGGACGCTTCTGCGGTGTACGCCTGCCCGATGCACCCCGAGGTTACCGGCAGCGGGCCGGAAACCTGCCCCAAATGTGGAATGAAGCTGGTCGCAACCGACTCCAGCGAGTCACCGGCAATGGGCAGCGATCACCACGACCACGGAACCGACGAAAGCTCCGACGGGCTCGAGTGGGAAGACCTCATGCTCGAGATCAACCGGAAGACAAACCCGGGAAACATGATCTGGAAGCTCATCGATCGGGAAACCGGCCTGGAGAACGGAGACATCGCTTGGACCTTCACGGTCGGCGACCGGGTGAAGATCCGGCTGGTCAACGAGATGGAAGGCTCCGACCACCCCATGCACCATCCCTTCCATGTCCACGGGGCCGGCCGGTTTCTGATCCTGTCCAGGGACGGCCGGATCGAGCCCAACCTGGTCTGGAAGGATACCGTGCTTCTCCGGGCGGGCGAGGTCGTCGACATTCTCCTCCACATCACCAACCCCGGCCTGTGGATGGCCCACTGCCACATCGCGGAGCACACCGAGAGCGGAATGATGTTCAGTTTCGCCGTCGACGAGCGGAACTGACCCACGAGAGGGTAAAAAACGCGGTTGACCTCCGTATCGAACGACGGCCGCCCGGCAGG
>DATABX010000209.1:0-1663 GCA_036259335.1 Actinomycetota bacterium | reverse complement strand
CCTCCGCCCGCGCCGGCGCCCGTCGTCGCTCCCGAGCCGGCCCCCGCACCTCCCGCACCGGCGCCTGCGGCGGAAGCGCCCAAGCCGGCACCGGAGGCGCCCGCACCCGCGCCGGCACCGGCCCCCGCGCCCCGTAGCACCGCCAGCATCGACCCGTACCGGGGCCTGGGGATGTGGGTGGACATCTACGACTACGCCATCCGGGACACGATGAACATCCCGGCGGCGATCGACACCATGGCGGCCAAGGGAGTTAGAACCCTGTTCCTGCAGACCAGCCGCTGGAAGGACCCCAACGACATCGTCAACGTCGGCGCGGTGAACCAGTTCCTGGAGCTGTCGCACGCCAAGGGAATCAAGGTCGTCGGCTGGTACGTCCCGGGCTTCGGCAATCTCGACCGGGACCTGAGGCGCAGCATGGTGGTGCTCGAGCACCGCACGCCGAGCGGCCATCAGTTCGACGGCTTCGCCCCCGACATCGAGACCCGCGAGGAGGTCGGCGGCAGCGCCGACCGTTACAACGCCGGGGTCGCCGAGTACTCCCGGCGCCTTCGGGCTCAGGTGCCCAACGCCACGCTGGGGGCCATCGTCGACGACGCCAAGAACAACCTGAGGGCCCCCGCCCGGCACGCCGGGTTTCCCTGGCCGGAGATCGGCCAGAATTACGACGTGGTCCTACCGATGGCCTACTGGTCCGTGACCAAGGCGAAGAGGGGGGGTTGCGGCATCCAGTACGACGCCGACGCCTACATCCGCGAGGTCGCCTCGCTCACCAGGAGCTACATGGGCATCGACCGGCCGATCCACCCGGTCGGCGGGATCGCCGACTGCGTGACCGAGGCCGAGGTCGTCGGCTACGTGGCGGCCACCAAGCAGGTGGGCATCGGCGGCAGCTTCTACGACTTCGCCACCACGCAGTCCACCGGCGTCCCGATCTGGAAGCACCTGGTCAACCTGAACTAAGAAAAGCCGCAACGAGACAGTTCGCGCTTTTCGAACTCGATCGAGAAAGTTCGGGCGCCTTTCGAACTCGCTCTAAAGGGCTTTGCCGTTGTGTCGCCACGGACCGGTGATCGCGTAGGTGACCGCCTTTTCGCCACCGCCTCCGGCCGCCGGCAAGCCCTGCTGGTTCACGAAGAGTGTCTTGCCCTGAGGGTCGAAACAGGCCCCGGCGAACTCGGAGTTCCGAGACTCGGTGCGTGCGAAGTCGTAGATCCGCCCATCCCGGGTCAGTCCCCTCAGGAACTGGGGGTCGTCGCCGTCTTCGCACAGAAGCAGGTCGCCGGTAGGAGCGACGACCAGGTTGTCCGGGGACTCGAGTTCCTCCGAACCGGGGGACTCGTACAGCAAGGTCAGGGTCAGCCGCTTCGGGTCGTACTCGAAGACCTGCCCGGCGCCCGCGGCGCCGCCGGAGGTGCAGGCGAAGTAGACCCTGCCGTTGCCCACCCAGATACCCTCCTGACGGTCGAAAAGGGCCGAGCCTTTGGACTTGGCTTCCAACCGAAGCGTGTCGGCGGAGGGGTCGGGTGAAAGCGGGCCGGTCCAGGAAACCGGATACTGCTGGCCCACCACCATGACGGGCGGCCGGTTGGAGGTGTCGAGGTTCGGCCGACCCTCGACCCGCAGCGCCTGCAATGTGCCTCCCATCTCCGCCAGATCACCC
>DATABX010000208.1:0-11659 GCA_036259335.1 Actinomycetota bacterium | reverse complement strand
GATCGGCCGGCCGGCCGGCCTGGGCGGGGGGGCCGGTCGATCGTTCGCAGCCGTTCCCGATCTCGGTCCCCGCGATTCGCCGGAGCCCCGCGAAGAACACCAACAACCTGCTCGCCAACCTGCAGCCGGCAGTCGACAAGGGCATCCCTCTCGACACCGCCCTGCTCAGCGTCGTCGCCCCGTTCCCGGTCGCCGGGAAGGCCAACTTCAGCCACGACTGGGGATTTCCCCGCTACACCCCGACCCCCCACCTCCACGAGGGCACCGACATCTTTGCGGCCTTCGGCACCCCGGTAGTCACCTCGGAACCCGGCAAGGTGATCGCAAAGGGCACCGCCGGCGCCGGAGGCATCTCGGTGTGGGTCCGGGGCGACACCGGCATGGCCTACTACTACGCCCACCTGCAGAGCTGGAGCCAGGGCCTGGCCGTCGGCCAGCGGGTGGAGAAGGGCTACGTCATCGGGTTCGTCGGCGACACCGGCAACGCCGAGGGCGGCTCGCCCCACCTGCACTTCGAGACCCACCCGGGCGGGGGACCGGGCACCCCTGCCCGCGACCCCAAACCTTTCCTCGACGATGCGTTGAGGCAGGCGGAGGACCAGGCGATCGCTTTCGCCCAGGGGACTGCGGGCGGGATTCCCAACACCGCCGGCCGGACGATCCTTCCGGGCATCATCATCACCAAGGAGGTCGACAAGCTCCTCCAGGCGTCGGCCATGCAGGCGCCCGAGGACCTCATGTGGTTCTCCATGCTGGACCCGACCCTCGGCGCCCTGGGGCTTGCCCGGCGGAGCGCCTCCACCGGCGTGCCCCAGCAGGAGACGCTGACCGAAGCGCAGAAGGCCGACGAGCAGCGTCTGGACGACGTGCGACAGGCGGTTGACGCCCGGTCCCAGAAGATCAACGACTTCCTCGCCAAGGGAGTGGCCAAGAGCGCGGTGGTGCTCGGCCCGGTGAAGCAGGCGCTGATCCGCTAGAGCGCCGGGCTCAGCCCAAAGCGTCGGCTATCTTCTTCGCCGTCGACTCCAGCGCCCCGGGGTCGGCTTTGCTGGCCGAAGCCGGTGAGACCAGCCCGTCGTCGCTCCAGCGGGGGATCAGGTGAAGGTGGAGGTGGTCGACGGTCTGCCAGGCGGCGGAGCCGTTGGACTGCAGCAGGTTCATCCCCTCGGACCCCACGGCGTCGCGCAGCGCCGGGGCCAGGCGGCGGGCGGCGTTGATGACCGCCGAGGCATCGTCGGCGCCGATGTCGAAGATCGTCGCCGAATGGTGCTTCGGGATGACCAGGGTGTGCCCCGGGGTCCACGGGAAGATGTCCAGGATCGCGATCACCTTGTCGTCCTCGTACACCCGCGTGGAGGGGGCCTCTCCCCGGACTATCGCGCAGAAGATGCAGTCGGCCATGGCCGCCCTACCGGTAGTTCGTGAACTGGAGGTGGATGCCGAAGTCCTCCTCTTTGAGCGCCGAGATGACGGTTTGGAGGTCATCCCGTGACTTCGACGAGACCCTGAGCTGGTCGCCCTGGATCTGGCTTTGAACCTTGGCCCCCAGGCCCTTGATGAACTTGTTGATCGTGCGGGCCTTCTCGTCGGAGATCCCGTGGACGATGTCGATGCCCTGCTTGTAGTTGTTGCCGCCCGCCGGCTCGATCTTCCCCTCGGCCAGCGCCTTGAGCGACACGTTGCGCCGGACCATCTTCTCCTTGATCACGTCGACCGCCGCCTGGACCCGACCCTCGGAGTTCGATCGGACCTCGATGTGTTCGCCCTCGTGGCGGATTTCGGTCCCCGTGTTCTTGAAGTCGAATCGTTGGGTGATCTCCCGCCTGGCCTGGTCCAAAGCGTTGATGACCTCCTGCGGGTCGACCTCACTCACTACGTCGAAAGATGCCTGCGCCATGCTGCCCCCGGATCGTTGTGCCTTCTTGCCTTATCCTAATGCTGCAGGGGCCGTCAGGCCCCTTGTCAGGGCACGGGCGGCGAGCCGCCGCCGCGCCCTTCCGGTGGGATACCTAAGTGGCCAAAGGGAGCCGGCTGTAAACCGGTTGCGCAAGCTTCGGAGGTTCGAATCCTTCTCCCACCACGTTTCAGGCCTGCAGATCCTGGCGGAGGCCATCGTCGATGGGCGCCCACCGCCGGGGTTGCTCCTAGCGGCCGCCCTTCAGCGCCGCCAGCGCCTCGCAGAACTCCCGGTGGGCCGCCAGTTCGGCCTCGATCGGGCCGATCACCGCTCGGTTTGCCACCTCGCCGATCCGGGCGCGCAGGCGCTGCTCCGCTCTACGCCTCCGGCGCCGGGCTCCCAGGCGGGCGAACTGCTGGAAGATCGCACTGAGCAGAAGGCCGCCGCCGAGCCCGCCGAGCAGCGCCAGCGTCGGCCAGGGGACCTCCTCGACCCTCGGCGTGGGCGGGCGGGGAATCTGAAGCCACTCCAGCCCGAACAGAAGGGCGAGCCAGAGAAATCCGGCGATGGCGACCGCCGCCAACAGGACCTGGATTCCGTTTGCGACACTCCACCACACCGGCCTCGCATCCTCTCCGAGCTCGGTCGAAGAGACCGCGGCATCCAGCTTCTCCAGAAGGCCGTCGGTGGAGGAGTAGACCCGGTTCCGGAGTGCGTCCGGCCACGGCGCCACCAGGCCCGATCCCGCCGACCCGGCGGCCGCCCTGACCGCGTTGTCCACCTGGGCCTTCTGCAGCGGCGTGACCGCCGGCAGGGACGTGCGGCCGCCTTCGCCGCCCCGGCGGAGGTGGAGCCGGCCCAGCGGGTCCGGCCGGAACCGCCTCATCCACCGCACGAAGGGCCAGCCCATCGCCAGCCCGGCGTCCCTGCGGTGGGAGGCCCCCAGGGCGCGGGATACCACGTCGACCCCGGCTGCGGCCGCCAGGGCGTCCAGGAGCCGTTCCCGGTCGCCGGCGCCGAGGCCGTGCACCTGGCCGCCGCAAAACGGCGCCAGCCGGCCGGCCAGGGCGTCCAGGTCCGCGGCGAGCCGCTCGGCGGCGGCCCGCTCCTGGTGGACCCGGGCCTCGATCGTGCTCCGCAGCGAGTCGATGCCCTCGCCGGTCACCGTCGAGGTCGAAAGCACCTCGACGCCTTTGAGCCCGTCCTCCTTCAGCAACCGCCCCAGGTCGTTGACGCACTGGCGCCTCTCGGCCTCCGAGAGCTTGTCGATCTGGTTGAGCACGACGACGCTGACCGCGGCGTGAGTCGCCAGCGGCCTCAGGTACCCGTCGTGGAGCGCCGCGTCGGCGTACTTCTGCGGATCGACCACCCAGACGAAGACGTCGACCAGCTGGACGAGCCGGTCCGCCTCCAGGCGGTGCTGCACCTCGGTCGAGTCGTGGTCCGGCAGATCGAGCAGGACGAGGCCGTCGAGCTCGCTGTCGCTCAGGCCGTGGCGCCGCCCGACTCCCAGCCAGTCCAGGACCTCGGAGGCTTCGCCCCACGCCGCCGCCTGGGCGGTTGCCGTGGTCGGCCGGCGTACGCCGACCGGGGCGAGGTCGGTGCCGGCGAGCTTGTTGAACAGCGACGACTTGCCGGTGCCGGTGGCGCCGGCCAGCGCCACCAGCGTCAGGTTCTTACCGAAGCCCATCCGCTCGGTGCCTCGCTCCAGAACCGCGCGGGCATCGTCGACCAGGGAGGGCTCCAGGCGGTCGCGGGCCAGCTCCACCACCCGGCGAAGCCCCTCCAGGCGCTGGTCCAGGTTGGGCGCCTGCTTGCTGCGGAGCAGCGGTTTCACGGCCGCAGGGATCCGACGGCTTCCAGCGCGCTGCGCAGCTCGCCGACCTGCTGCGCAGTGGGGACCTCGCGAACCGCGGCGCGGGCGAACCGGTCGGCTTCGGAGTCCAGCAGCCGGGTCAGGCGCTTGAGCAGGTCGCCCTTGGCCCGGGCGGCGAGCGTTCGCACCGCCTCCTCGCCGAAGATCGCCTCGAGCAGGCGCTGGCTCACTGCGGCGGTGCCTCCGGCGATCACCACCTCGCCGCCGGTCAGGCCGCCGCTGTGGGCGAAGACCGCCAGCATCAGGGCCGCCCCGACCGCGTTGACGCCGAACGAGACCGCCCGCCCGGCGGCCCGCCGTGACGGCCCCTGCTCTTTGACCAGGTCCAGAACCGTACCCTGCCACGCCCGGATCTCGGCCTCCAGGGCACTGCGGAGCTGGCCCGACGACCGGTCGGGGACCGCTCCGGCGTTGAGCAGCGCCTCGCCCTGGGGCGACGCACGCCAGGCGCTCACCGTGCGCTCCGCCGCTCGGTCGGCCACCGAGATCACCACCGTCTCGATGCTCCGCTCGACCTCGGTCTGAACCTCGGCGGCAACCGGCGGCTTGCCGGTCAACACGTTCCTCAGGCGGTCGCCGATGCGCCCGATGGTGTTCTGCAGCCCCTTCATGACGTCGCCGGTCCCGATGAACTCGTGCCAGCGGGCCAGGACCTCGGAGCGGAGCAGTGCGCCGCTGGAGAGCACCTCGTCCGCCTCTGAAACCCCCAGCGAGTAGATCCTCCGGGCGTCGGCGGCGAGCTCGTGCGCCGCGGCCATCTGCGCCTCCATCTGCCGGGCCACGCCGTCGACCCGGGGCGCCAGCGAGTCGAGGGCGCCGTTCAGCGTCTTTAGAACCGTCTGGGACTTGGCCTCGGCGTCGGCGGCCAGAGCGTCCAGCCAGCCGCGGACCGGCGCCAGGGCGGCCGCCGGGATGCGGCCGTCCTCGAGCGGGGTCTCGGGCACGGTGAGCACCGGTGTCTCCTGCAACCCCTCCCGCCGCAGCATCTCGGCGAGGTGGCCCGGCACCTCCTCCAGCGCTTCGGCCGGAACCCGGTTGAGCACCAGGGCCAGGGCGGTGCTGCGCTCCCGCGCCTGGCGGAGGTAGCCCCAGGGGACTGCGTCGGCGTAGCGGCTCGCCGTGGTGACGAACAGCCACAGGTCGGCGGCGGCCAGCAGCTGGCCGGCCATCTCGCGGTTGGTCTGCACGACGGAGTCGATGTCCGGGGCGTCCAGGAAGGCGACGCCCAGCGGGACGTCGGCGTCGGCCACCAGGTGAAGGGCGGTGGATCCCGGCTCCAGCTTGCCTGTGGTCCGCGCCATGCCCGGGAGGATGCGGTCGGTCTCGAACCAGCGCAGGTCCTGCGGGTGGCAGACCAGGATCGGGGTGGTGGTGGTCGGGCGCAGGACGCTGGTAGCGCTCACCGTCCGCCCGATAAGGCTGTTGACCAGAGTCGACTTCCCGGCCCCGGTCGAGCCGCCGAACACTGCGAGCAGCGGGGCGTCGAGCTCCCGCAGCCGGGGGAGCAGGTAGTCGTCGATCTGACCGGCCAGCTCGGCCTGGGCCCGCCGGGCGGCGTCGGCACCCGGGGACTCCAGCGGGAAGGCAGCCCGTCGCAGCTCGGTCCCCAGCGTGACCACGGCGTCGTGCAGATCCGAGGAGTTCATGGGGACTGTGTACCCAACGCCATGCCGCGAGCATAACCAGTAGTGGTTTGCTCCCGAGCCGGGCGCAGGGTTCAATGGGCGAATGCTCGCGCTCCGATCGTTCCACGGGTCGGCTTAACCGGTGGATGCGCGTCCCGCTCCGCTTCTTGCCGAGCTCGAGCAGCTCATCACCTCCGGCGGATCGATCACCTTCGCCCGCTACATGGAGATGGCGCTCTACCACCCCGACCACGGCTACTACGCCAGCCGGGTGCCCGGGCACGGGACCACCTACGCCACCTCGGCCTCGCTCAGCCCCTGGTTCGGGCGATTCGTCGCCCGCGAGCTGGAGCGGATGTGGCAGGCGCTGGGAAGGCCGGACCCATTCACGGTCATCGAGTTCGGCGCCGGCCTGGGCGGCCTGGCGGCTGCCGCCATCCCGGACGCCGGCCCGCTGCTCGACGTGCTGCGCTGGCGGATCGTCGAGCAGTTCGACTCCGTCGCCCACCTGCAACGGCAAACCCTCGGGGAGGCGGCGCAATATGTGGAGTGGATCGGGTCGCTGGACGGTCCGGCGGTCACCGGCTGCGTGCTGGCCAATGAGGTGCTCGACAACTTCCCGGTTCACCGGTTCCAGGTTGCAGGGGGCGAGATCCTGGAGGTGTACGTCGGCTTCCGGGACGGCCGGCTGGTGGAGGAGCTGCTGCCCTGCTCGGAAGAAGAGATGGTGGCGCCGGTGCGAAAGGTCCTCGACGAGCTCAAAGAGGGTGACCGATTCGAGATCTGTCCCGGGATCGGCCCGTGGTGCCGGGATGTCGCCCGGGCAGTCGAGCGGGGCTACCTGTTCACGATCGACTACGGCGACGAGGAGCCGGACATCTTCAAGCGCGGCCCCCACGGCACCCTCGCCACCTACGGGGGCACCCGCTCGGGCACCGACGCCCTGGAGAGCCCGGGCCTGCTCGACATCACCTTCGACGTCGACTTCACCGCGGTGGCGCGGGAAGCCGAGGCGGCCGGGTTCGACACCGAGCTGCTGGCGCTGCAGCGGTACTGGCTGCACTCGCTGGGCATCGCGAACGAGATAGCTGAGATCGACGACGGCACGCAGCTGGCCAAAGCCTGGGGGTGGGCCGAGGACCTGAAGGGGCTGGCGAGAGAACGCGCGGAGCTGCTGAAGCTCGTGGAGAAGAAGGGCCTGGGCGGGTGCCTCGTCTACCGGGCGTCGAAGGGCTTCGAGCCACCCGGACAATAGTTTCCGGGAGTCCTTGACTACATCAACGCCACGTTGTGTAATGACGCAGTGATTACATCAGCAGCGGTTCACGCAATCAGCGGCCCCAAGGCGGCAGAGCTGGCCAACATCACCTACCGGCAGCTCGACTACTGGGCCCGGCAGGGGTGGGTCACGCCGTCGGTCGAGGCCGGCACGGGCAGGCCCGGACGCCGCATCTACGACCCGGACGACGTCGTGAAGCTGGCGGCCCTCGGGCACTTCGGCCGGTCGGGTGCCGACGTGGGGCAGCTGGGCCCCGGCATCTGTAGATTGGACCTGCCCGACGCCGCCGACGACTACCTGCTGGTCTCGTCGGGAGGCGCAGAGATCGAGATAGTCGGCGCCGCCGGTCTGCGAAAGCGGGTGTCGTCGCCCGGCCCGGTGTTCGTTTTCGACCCCCAGCCGCTCCTGCGCCGGATCACCTCCCGGCCGGACGCCGCCGGCGGCGCGGCCCGGAGGACGGCGTGACGCACCTGTTCGAGGTCCCCACCGAGGCTCAGGCGCCCTACGAGGACCTTCCCGCCGCCTACGCCGGCTTCCAGGCGCTCGCCTCCGCCGCCGGGGCCGACTTCAAGCAGATGGCCCGGGAGTGGATCGAGCAGGCGGGCGGCGTCATCGAAGCCGAGAAGCTGAAGTTCGACAACTACCCGGCCGACGGGCTGATCCGGGGAGCCAACGGGGCCCGCTTCGTGCTGCTGGCCCGCGGCACGCCCGACGACGGCCCCCGGGCCGGCCTGCGCCGCAACGACACGGTCCTCAAGATGGGCTGCCGCGCGATGATGATCGCCCGCCGCACCGACCTGCCGATCCTGGTGGTGGCCTCCCACCTTCCGGATCCGGGCAGCCGGGCCGGGCGTATCCTCGCCGACCTGCACGCCGACGTCTTCGACGTGGCGGCCACCCGGGGGGACCTTGCCGGCTTCCGGCGCTTCCACCGGCATCTCACCCAGACCCCGGCCCCCACCGAGCCGCTGCCCTCGGTGTGGAGAGCCGACGTGTTCCGCCAGCCGGACCTGTTCGAACCGGAGCCGGACGATGCGTGACCGGCTGCCCGCCGACTGGAAGACCGACCTCAGGGACCGTCACCAGCTCGAGGCCGACGTCCGCAACGAGCTGGCCGACCACCCCGAGTTGACGATGCTCCAGTGCTCCACCGCCTCGACCGACCGTCTGGATTACCAGCTGGTCGGCCCGGGCGCCCGCCTGCTGGAGGTGGAGCTCAAGGCCAAGCGCCAGGTCTACCGGGGGTGGGAGCGTTACCGACCGGAGGTTCCCGAGAAGGACCTGCTGATCCTGGACGAGCTGGCCCTGCGCAAGCTGGTCGACGCCGGCAGGTACGCCTTTCTCCTGGTTAACGACCTGCCGGGTGACCGCTGGGCCGTGTGGTCGACTCACGATCTGGTTATGACCCCCAAAGCCCGGGTCACCCGCCGGCTCTCGGTCGGGACCGGAGCGGTCAAGGGCAAGGTGCTTCTCAGCTTCGCCGACGACGCCAGCCTGTTTCCCTGCCTGCCCGAGGCCATCGACCACATCGTGGAGACCTTGCGCCGGATCGACTCCCGGTGGCAGGACATCGCCCCCTGGCCCTCTCCGCACCGGGCTTCGGTGAGCTAGAGCGTCACCTTGCCGGTGGCCCGGCCGTTGGACGACACCTTTTCCACCGCCGCAACCCGGCCGTTTCCGGCCCTGGGCGCGACAACCTCGGCCCGGCCGTTCGGCGCCGCTTTGGCGGCAGCGTCCGCGGCGCTCGCACCCGAGTCCTCGGCCGGAAGGGCGCCGGCGGCCCGGCCGTGTTCGGCGTACCCGCGCAGCCGGGCCAGGTCCAGGCGGGACCTCATCTGGATCACGTCGGTGATCGGCCGTCCGTCGCCCAGCACCACCTGCAGCGCCGTGTCGCCGGCGGTGCCCTTGGGCGGTGCGTCGGTGGTCAGCAGGACCAGCGGGGTGTCCGGAAGGGTCTCGTGGAGCACGGCCGCCTTGCCGAGCGCCTTCCACAGGGTGTCGGTGCGCTTCAGGCCCGGCCGGTTGCTGGTGAACCCGCCCGACACGTCGAACAGCCAGGTGCCGCCGGTCCGGTCCTTCGCCCGGAAGTTGACCTCGACCCCCGAGGGAAGCCGCACGTTGTTCTCGATGAACTGGAACTCGCAGTCGAGCAGGATCGCCTCGGCGATCTGCTTCGCCGCCCGGCCCTCGGCAACCGCCCGCTGCTGGAACCCCATGTCCTTGGTGGCCGGCAGCCGGGTGGCCGGCAGCTCGAACCGGAGCTGCTCGGGGTCCTCCTCCTTGATCGCCTGGGCCGCCCGGGCCTCCTCCACCCGCGCCCGGGCCTTCAGCACGTAGCTCTCCTCGGTGTCGTAACCGAAGAAGTGCCGGCCGGTGCGGATGGCGGCCACCGCAGTGGTGCCGGAGCCCATGAACGGGTCCAGCCCCAGGTCGTCCTTGTAGGTGTAGAGGTGGATGAGCCGCTTGGGCAGGTCGACCGGGAAGGGGGCAGGGTGGCCGACCCGGGTGGCGCTCTCCGACGGGATCTCCCACAGGTCGGTGGTGGCCTCCATGTACTCGTCGCTCCACAGCGAGGCGGTGGAGGGCAGCCCGTCCCGGGAACGCTCCCGGGCGGTCAGCGCCCGGTCGAAGCGGCCCTTGCTGGCGATGATCACCCGCTCGGTGAGGTCCCTCAGCACCGGGTTCGCCGGCCGCTGGAACGAGCCCCAGGCGCAGGATCCGGAGGATCCGCGGGCCTTCTGCCAGATCACCTCGCCCCGGAGCAGCAGCCTCAGACGGTCCTGCAGGATGGTGATGACGTCCGACGACAGCGACCGGTAGGGCTTGCGCCCCAGGTTGGCGACGTTCACCGCGATGCGCCCTCCGGGCTCCAACTTGCGGACGCACTCGGCGAAGACCTCCTCGAGCATCTGCAGGTAGTCCAGGTAGGTGGCGGGCACGTCGCCCTCGCCGAGGACCGCCTCGTACTCCTTGCCCGCGAAGTAGGGGGGCGAGGTCACCACCAGGGCGACCGAGCCGTCCGCCACCTGGGACATGTTCCGGGCGTCGCCGACGACGATCTGGTCGACGCTGCTCGGCGGGGTTATGGCTCCGTCGGAGCTGACCTCCGGAGCCACGAAGCGGTTGTAGAAGGGGGTCGCGTCGTGGTTTTCCCGGCCGCCGACGCCGAAATCCGACGTGGTCGTACCGGCCGCCCGGCGCTTGCGCCCATTGGTGCGAGACATGGGAAGGAGTCTAGTCCGGTGGTCCGACAACTTCGCGAAAAAGCTCCTACAGCCAGTCCTTGCGCTTGAAGTAGAGGTAGAGGAGGACCGAGGAAGCCAGCATGATCCCGATCGCGATCCAAAACCCGACCGGGTTGTCGTTGTGGGGCCACAGCCGGTAGTTCATCCCGTAGATTCCGGCGACCACGGTGTTGGCGCCGATGATGGCGGCCCAGCTGGTCAGCTGCTTCATGATCACGTTGAGCCGGTTTGACGCCATGGACATGTTGAGCTGGATCGCGTTGAGCAGCAGCTCCTGCACCGCCTCCAGGTCCCCCGCCACCCGCAGGACGTGGTCCTTCACGTCGCCGAAGTAGGGCTGCATCTCCTCGGAGACCTCGAGGATGTGACCCTCCATCAGGGTGTGGAAGCCCTCCCGAAGCGGAAGCACAACCTTGCGCAAGCCGACCGCGGCCCGGCGCAGCTCCAGCAGGTCACCCTGCAGGTCGGCGCTGCCCTCCTGTCGCAGCAGCAGCTCCTCGACCTCGTCGACGCGGTCCTCCAGCGTTTCGGTCACCAGCCCGTACTCGTCGACGATCTGGTCCAGCAGCCCGTGGAGCATGAAGCTGACGCCGTGCTCCAGCAGGGTCTCTCCGCGGTCCCAGCGGGTGAGCACCGGCTCGATGTCCCACAGCGGGTCCTTGCGCACCGTGATCAGGTACTGGCGGCCGAGGAAGATGTCTACCTCCGAGGTCACCAGCTCCAGCTCGCGCAGGGTCTGTGGTGCGGACTCCGGCGCCCTTTGTTCCCGCAGCCAGGCAGCGTAGACCGCGGCGAACAGGTGGTGGCGGTAGCGGTCGACCTTGGGCCGCTGGTGGGAGTGCACCGCATCCTCGATCGCCAGCGGGTGCAGGCCGAACTCGGCCTGGAAGAGTCCGAGCTCCCCCGGAGTGGCGTGGACGACGTCCAGCCAGACCACGTGGTCGGGCATCGCCAGGAAATCCGAGATCAGGTCTGGCTCGCAGTCCTGGGCGACCATCTCGCCTTTTCGATAGATTCTGGTGCGAATCACCCGGTCAGCCTACCCCGTTGACCCGGCCGAACCGGGTCTCCCGCCACGCGACTTGCACGGGGGCCCTACACTGGAGATGTCTGTCCTTGTTGCCGCGCCCGACAGCCCTCCAAGCTGTTAGTTAGACTGGTGCGCTGGAGGCATTCCCGAGTTCCAGGTCGCGGATGAGGGAACCACGCCCCCGGAGCAGTTGTGCCCTCTTAGCTCAGTCGGCAGAGCGACGCCATGGTAAGGCGTAGGTCCGCGGTTCGATTCCGCGAGAGGGCTCGGGGAACAAAATCGATGGAATGAAGGTTGTTGAGGTCCGGCGGCGTAGCTCAGAGGCAGAGCAAGCGGCTCATAATCGCTGTGTCGGCGGTTCGATTCCGCCCGCCGCTACTGGTCGTGGCCGAAGCTGCGACGTTAGGGAAGCCAAGGATTAGGTAGTCTCTTAGTAAGACCAAGCTCAATTAGAGAAGAGAATAAACGGGCTAACAGGTAGCCGGAAGGGAAGTAGGCATGGCAAAGGCGAAGTTCGAGCGGAACAAGCCGCACCTCAATATTGGAACCATTGGACACATCGACCACGGCAAGACGACGCTCACGGCCGCTATTACCAAGACCCTGACGGACAAGGGCCTGGGCAACTTCTTCACTGCCTTCGACCAGATCGACAAGGCGCCTGAGGAGAAGGCTCGTGGCATCACCATCACCATCGCCCACGTCGA
>DATABX010000207.1:0-4969 GCA_036259335.1 Actinomycetota bacterium | reverse complement strand
TATGCGCTGGCGGAGAGGTGGCCGGCCGAGAGGGGTCGCATCAGTCGCCTTTTGCAGGTCTGAACCGACCGCCCCGGCGCCTCGGGCATTTCCCGGGTCAGAAGTCCCAGCGGGTCGGCGAGCCGGTGAAGTTGTCGTGCTCGAGGGCGAACACCCGGGCCGGCTTCACCTTCACGCAGGCGTTCACGTCGGGGTCCAGGAAGTCCAGCGAGTAGTTGGTCTGGTACTTGGTGTTGATCCGGTTGAGAAAGATGGCGAGCAGGGCCCGGTTGTCGACCACCTCGGCGGTCCCCTCGACGATCACCGGCTCCTGAGTGTTGTCGGTCGTCACCGTACACGCCGGGTTGGCTCTGAGGTTGCGAACCTTGCGGGACCTGCCGCTGGCGCTGAACCAGAAGCACCCCTGGTTCCAGGCGCCCCACACCGGCGTGACGTGAGGCCGGCCGTCGGGCGACACCGACGCCAACCAGTAGTCGTGGCTGCGCATAAGGCGGCCCTCGGCCCAATCCCAGGGCAGCAAGCCTCCGCCTTCGTCGGCCTTTTTTACGCCGTATCCGGGCATGTACGGCCGCCGGCTGGACGCCGGCTTGTCGGGCCGCGGCGCCGCAACCCCCGCCGGTCCCCAGCCGCTGCCGGCGCCCGGTGGTGTCCAGCCGCCGCCCTGACTTACCATGACGAAAGCCTAGCTGCCTTCAGGCGTTCACGTGGCCCCGGCGGGCCCAATCTCGGGAGGTCGGTCAAATGTTCCAGGGGCTTCGAACGGTCATCTACCCCGCTCCGGATCTGGATGCGGCAAAGGAGTGGTGGAGCAGCGTGCTGGGTCAGCAGCCGTACTTCGACGAGCCGTTCTACGTCGGGTTCAACGTCGGCGGCTACGAGCTCGGACTCAACCCCGACGCCGACCCGGAGGACGGACCCGTCACCTACTGGGGCGTGCCCAAGATCGAGGATGCCATGGGGGTCCTGATGGGCGGCGGAGCTCAACCCCACAGCGACATCTCGGATGTGGGCGACGGCGTCAAGGTGGCGACGGTTCTAAGTCCCACCGGCCATCTGGTGGGAGTGATCGAGAACCCGCACTTCAAGCTGCCGGGCTAACCGGGTCAGGCGACCCGGAGCTCGCCCCGCATACCAAGTTCGGCGTGGTACTTGCAGAAGAAGGTGAGGGCACCCGAGTCGGGGAAGCTGACCTCGATCTCCTCCTCGGAGTCCTCCCGGAAGTCCTGGTCGATTTGCTGATCGGTCAGCGAGAAGTTGTGGATGTTGCCGCCTTCGTTGAACGCCTCTAGTGTGATCTCCTGGCCGGCGGTGCCCAGGATCACCGTGGGCTCGAAGTAGTTGTCGTCGAGCTCGAACTCCACGGTGTCCTCTCCCGAGGCGTCGACTTCGCCGTGGGCGTTGGCCTGCTCGCCGTTGGTCAGGCCGATGGTCTCCTCGGCGATCGGCGTGGGGGTGCCGGCCGCTTCAGTGCCGGTGCCGGTTTGGGACTCGGTGGCCTCGTCGTCCCCGCCGCCTCCGCAGCCGGCAAGCAGCAGAACCAGGACCGAAAAAATCGACAACAAACGAGCGTACCGAGCCATTGAATCCTCCCCCTGACAGACTGCGGGTGCCGCGACAGCGCTTATTGTATTTGTTGACGTACACCGACCGCCGGGAAGCCAATTGCGCACACCAACCTCGTTTAGAAGGACGGCATCGCTTGCCGGAATCGCCTCGGTCGTCCTCGCAAACGTGGCCGCCCGGTTCGGCAACGCGGGCGGGGGCGTGCCGTCTCCGTTCGAGGCCCCCGCCGGGGATATCGCCGGCTACTACGCCGACCACAGCACCTCTATGTCGATCTCGGCTTACCTCTACGGCCTTTCGGCGATCTGCCTGGTGGTGTTTGCCGTGGCGGTGTGGGACCGGCTGTGCAACCCGGGTCCCGCAGAGGCCCGCTCCTGGGCCCTGGTGGGGATGTTGGGCACTGCGGGGTACGCGGTGCTGCTGCTGGTCCTCGCGCTGTTGCAACTGGCCCTGGCCGGCCTCACCCTGAGGGACTCCGCCTCCGGACAGGTGTTCGCCGGTTTGGCGGTGCTGTGGGCGATGGCGGCGGTGATGCTCGTACCCGGTTCGGTGGCCTTGCTGCTCGGCTTCGGCATGGCGGCCCGGCGCAGCGGCGCCTTCTCCGGGCTCCTGTCCAACCTGGCGCTCATCGGAGCGGGATTGGGCGTGGTGCCCCCGCCGGAGGTCCTCGGACCGGTATCGCCCGTGCTGGGCAGCTTGGGGTTCGTCCTCAGCGAACTTCAGCCCTGGATGCTGGTCCTGTGGGTCCTGGGAACCGCCTGGGTGCTGCGGCGGACCGAAGCCGCGGAGCTCGAGCAGCGCAAGCTCTCCACCGGCGAGGCCGGTGGTTGAGCGCCTGACCGGCCCGGTCTCCCGGCGCCGGTTCCTGCTGGCTGCCGGAGCGGTGTTCGGAGCGGTGCTGCAGGCCTGCCGTTCGGGAAACGGAGCCAGCCCACAGCAGTCCGCCGCTTCAAACGAGGCTACGGCTGCCGGCCCGCCGCAGGCGCTGGCGCCCACGCCGGCCTGCGGCGCCGAAGAAGCGGAGGTGACTGTCGCCCAGACCGAGGGTCCCTACTTCACCCCGAACTCGCCGGAGCGCAGCAACTTCCGGGGGGACGTCGACGACGGCACTCCGCTTGTGGTGACCGGAGCGGTGCTGGCCACCGACTGCACGCCGGTCGGCCGGGCGCTGGTCGATGTCTGGCACGCCGACGCCGCCGGGGAGTACGACAACCAGGGTTACCGGCTGCGGGGCCACTTTTTCACCGACGACCAGGGGCAATACCGGCTCGAGACGATCGTTCCCGGCCTCTACCCCGGACGCACTCGCCACCTCCACGTCAAGGTTCAGGCGCCCCGGGGCCGGGTGCTGACCACCCAGCTGTACTTTCCGGGCGAAACCGCCAACCGGCGCGACGGCATCTACCGGCCGGAGCTGGAGATGAACGTGGAGGACAGCCCGGAGGGCAGCAACGCCCGGTTCGACTTCGTTCTCGAGGTCTGAGGAGGGTCCCCCAGGTTCGTTCAGGGGGGAGGGCGAATCGAACGAACCCGGGGGAATCTTTGGGTCTCAGACCGCCTTTTCCAGAATGAGGTCGAACTCCAGGGTCCCGGTCGGTTCGACCGAGACGATGTTCGCCACGCTCGGCGGCTCGATGCCGAAATCGGCCATTGGGATGGTCATCGACCCCACCACCTGGATCCGGGGGGAGGCCAGCTGCGCCTCCACCGGAATCGATACCTTGCGGGTGACTCCGTGGATCATCAGTTCGCCGCTGAGGGTCAGCTCGACCGGCTGGCCTCCGCGGACTTGGTCGGGAATCTCCAGCGGTCCTGCGCTGCTGAAGGTCGCGGTGGGGAACCGATCGGTCTCGAGGCCCCGCTCACGAAGGGCGTTGTCGCGCCGGGGGCTGTCGCTGGTCAGCCTGGTCAGGTCGACCCTGATCCGTATGTCGCTGACCGAGTACCTGCCCGCTTCCCCGGACAGCACGAACCCGCCCTCGACGGCGGTGGTCCTTCCGACTGCGTCGCTCGGTGCCGGCAGCCGGGCCAGCTTCTCCCGGACCCGGTACCCCGCTTCGGAGCCCTGCTGCACCGCCCACGTGCCGACCGGGTCGAAGTTGTCCAGCTCGGCGGAGGCCGGCGACTGGTCCTCCGGACCGTTCAGGGTCACCGGCGCCGGCGCCTCGGGTGTGAAGAACAAAAGGTAGGTCGCGCCGAAGGCGGCCACCGAAACCACGGCCAACGTCCCGGCGAGTGCTTTGCCGCGCGGTGCTCTCACTCAATGTCCTTGCGGATGGTTTCGTACTCCTCCCGGGTGATCTCGCCGCGGGCGTAGCGCATCTTGACCACCTCGGAGGGGGTCAGCACCCCCGGTGAGGAGGGTGGGGGAGCGGCGTACGTAGGGATAGAGGAGCGCACTTCGGGCTTGTTCGAGTCGCGCCTCAACAGGACCACCAGGTAGACGAGCAGCCCGAGAATCATAAGCAACAGAAGGAAGCTGAGACCTCCGCCCACCAGGCGAGGGCCGTAGAACATGTGATCCGGATAACCGCGCATGGATTCCTCCGTCGCAAGGGCTGGCCGAAGTGACCGACACTCCAGGTAACCCAGCCAGAATGAAAGCTCTCTGAGGTCTGGTTAAGAACCGAGTTAGAAAGCCTAACCTCGCCTAGGAACGTTTGAGATCGCCACCGGCCGAGGCCCTTTCGCCCTCGGGCTGGTCCTCGGGCTCGTCCTCGGGGGGCGGCGAGAACGGCAGCGCCGGAAGCGTCAGGCGGAACAGGGACCCGCCGTCGCCGGGGTTCTCGGCCGAGACGGTTCCCCGGTGCCCCTCGACGACTCGCTTGACGATGGACAGACCTAGCCCCGAGCCGGGCATGGAGCGGGCGTCGGACGCCCGGTAGAAGCGGTCGAAGATGTGCGGCAGGTCCGACTCGTCGATCCCGGGGCCGTGATCGCGCACCGTCAGCTCGCCGCTGCGAACCCGCACCTCCACCGTGCCGCCCGGCCGGCTCCACTTGCCGGCGTTGTCCAGCAGGTTCGCCACCGCCCGGTCCAGCCGGGAGGGCGCTCCGCGGATCAGCGACGGCTGGAGGTCGGTTACGTACTCCACCTGGGGGAAGTGGGTCCTCATCCGGCGCACCGCCCGCTCCACCAGGTGGTCGAAGCGGATCTCCTCCACGCCGGCCTCCGGTTCGTCCCCTCGGGCGAGGTCGGTCAGGTCGCCCACCAGGACGGTGAGCTCCTGGATCTGGACCTTGAGGTCGGCCAGAAGCTCCTTGCGCTCGTCCTCCGGCAGCTCGTCGGCCCGGGCGAGCACCTCGATGTTCGTGCGCAGGCTGGTCAGGGGGGTGCGCAACTCATGTGAGGCGTCGGCGACCAGCTGTCGTTGCGACTGCTGCGACTCGTCGAGCGCCTCCAGCAT
>DATABX010000206.1:0-8930 GCA_036259335.1 Actinomycetota bacterium | reverse complement strand
GCATCGGCTTTCCCCCGGCAACCTGCAGCCAGAGCCCACCTACGGTGGAAGCTACCGCCGTTGCCGACAGGGCAGCCGCAAGGGGACGGGAAATCCTCCTCATACAGTCATTGTCGCCCGAGCCCGCGAAGCCCGAAAGCCCGAAACCCCCACGGTTTCGGTGGGGTCATCCCTCATTCCGGCCACCGGCTTTCCTTGCCCGAGATCGGAGGATCGCGGGCTTACGAGCGTCCCATGAGTTCCCGTACCGTTGAGCGCATCTTGTCCCGGGCATCGCCTCGAAGAGGGTGCCCCGAGTGAAGGGGGTTGTTATGGGGTCAACGGCGACAGTTCCAGCATCTTCCGAGCCGCTCGTGTTCGACCGAACGCGCTCGGTCATCGTGGCCGGCCTCGCGGTTGGCGCAGTGCTGGGTTTCGGCGGTAATTTCGTCGACCGGGGCGTCACTCAAAGCGTCATGTACGGACTGAGCGCGGTGGGGCTGATCCTCTCCTCGGTGCTGCTTGCGGTGGAGCACCTGTCCGCCGGTCACCGGCTTGCGGCCGCCGGGTTTGCTCTGCTGGCGCTCGGCGAAACCAGGGTGCTCAACCCGACCGACGTGCCCGGGGGCGAAGCTTCGTTTGCCGCCGGAGTCCTTCTCTACGCGCCCGGCCTGGTGATGATCGCACTGTCGACGTGGGCGCCGCGCTGGGTTCGGCTGCTTGGAGCGGTTGCGGCCCTTCCCTTCGCAGCTCACTCGCTGATCTACTTCGGCGGGGGAGCGGTGGACAGCACCGGTCCCATCGCCGGTATCGGATATGCGCTGCTGACGGTGACGGTCGTCGGATGGATCCTTACGGTGCTTCGTGGCGAGAGACGGCCTTAGCACAAGACAGAGCCAGTCCAGCTGAGGGGGGAGTCACCCGGCGATGGCGGCCGGGAGGTTAGTCCTGGCCGCCTTCGCCGAGAATCATGGCGGTCAGCGTGCGATTGAGCCAACTCTCGTAGTCGCCGGGTGGCCAGCCCGCCGTCTTGACCAGCATGAGATAGACCTCGGGACTCGTAAGGGTGTAGAGGACGTCTGCGGCCTCGGACTGGGCGATTCCGGGGCGAAGCCCACCCGCTGCCTGCCACCCGGCCACGATGTGCGTCTGACCCTCACGGCGGCGGCGGTCGCCCTCGGCGATCCACGCCGCCACGTCGGCGTCCTGGGCTACCTGGAGATGGCCTTTGCCGCCCGGCTGGGACTGCCCCCGCACTTCAACTTCATGCTGCTTGTGGTCTGGTTCGGACTGCTGGCTGTCGTGTGGTGGCGTGCGCCTTACGCAGCTGAGAGGCGGAGCGAGCGCTGGCCGGCCGGAGCTAACGCGACCGTCTGAAGGGCCGGGTAGGCGGCAAGCTGACCGCCCGGTCAGCCTGCCGCCGAATCGAGAAACCGATCGAGCGCCCGGCCGACGTTGTCCGGTGGAACCTCGTGGCCTCCGCTGAACTCCTCGTAAAGCACGTCGTAGCCGCGGCTTTCCAGCCTGGGGACGATCCGCCGGCTGGTGCGCTCGATCGGAAGCACCCGGTCGTCGGTGCCATGGGAGATGTAAATTGCGGGCCGGCCGTTGAGCTCTCCGGGGGCCGAGAACCCGGGGGAGAATGCCAGGATGTGTCCGAACAGGTCCCCGTTGGTCAATCCCAGCGATAGGGCGTAGGAGGCGCCGTCGGAGAAACCGCCGATTGCGACGCGGTTGGGATCGACCCGGTAGCGGTCGAAGACGTGCGCCAGCGCCCGGTCCAGATACGACACGTCCGGTCCGAACCGGCCGAGGATCACGTCCCAGGTCCGGTCTCGGGAGTCGGGCGCCAGCACGAGGATGCCCGCCCGCTCGGCGAGGCCGAGCAGCGGGTTGACGGCGCCCCTGGAGTCTCCTCCGGCTCCGTGCAGCATCACGATCAAAGGCGCTGGGGCGTCGGGGCGATACCCTGAGGGTACGTACAGAAGCCCGTCCCGTCCGGGCGCCAGCCCGAGCTGGTGGAGCCCAGGGGGATCGGCTGAAAGCGAAGGTTCCACCGGCCGGGAGCCGAGCCTGCCGCCCTCGGCATCGGCAACGACCGTGGACGGCGCCGAACGCTCGATGTTCGGGCGGCTCTCTCCGCCGGTCGGATCCATGTCGCAGGCAGCGATTATCGGCAGCAGCAGAACCGCCGGGAGGTTTCGGATCACCAGCCGGTTGTACCCAGCGCGTGCCGCCGCAACCTCGGGGCGCCACGAGCCCGGCACTACCTGAGCGACACCACGCCAGAAAATGAGTATCATTCTCATTATGGATTGTCGATGCACTGCTTTCCCAGTGGCGGCTGCGTCTTGTTTTCCGGTAAGCCGGGTGGAGGTGGGCTCGTGATAGCAGTCAGTGATTCCGAGTGGGAGTGCATCGTCGTCGGAGGCGGCGCGGCCGGTTTGAGCGCGGCCTTGGTGCTGGGCCGTGCACGCCGAAAGACGCTTCTGGTCGATTCCGGACGTCAGAGCAACCTGCCGGCTCATGGGATCGGTGGGCTGCTCGGCCACGACGGCCGCTCGCCGGCTGACCTGTACGCCGCCGGACGCAAGGAGCTTGCCGCCTACCCGACTGTCGAGGTGCGCGACACCGAGGTCGTGTCCGGCAAGCGTGACGGTTCCGGCTTCGTTCTCGACCTGTCCGACGGTTCCCGGGAAATATCGCGACGAGTGCTCCTGGCGACCGGCATGGATTACCGCCTTCCGGAGGTTCCGGGCATCGCGCCGCTGTGGGGCCGTTCGGTTTTCCACTGCCCGTTCTGCCACGGATGGGAAGCACGGGACCTGTCGCTCGGAGTCCTGGACGGCAGCGGCCACGGTGTGATGCGGGCCCTGCTCCTACAGCGGTGGAGCGACGACGTCACGCTGTTCACGAACGGTCCGACCGAGCTCCCGCAGGCCGACGCCGACCGGCTGAACAAGGCGAGGATTCCCATCGACGAACGGCCCGTGGCCCGGCTACGCAGTCAGGGGGAAAACCTGACCGCGGTCGAGTTCGAAGATGGCAGCCTGCGCCCCTGCGGCGGCCTGCTGGTGCCGGTGACCCTGCACCAGCGCTCCGCTCTAGCCGAGCAGCTGGGTGCCGCTTTCGTCCCGCCGGGGCACATCGCGGCCGACGCGCTCGAGGTGACCCAGACCTTCCAGACCAGCGTTCCGGGTCTTTTCGCGGCCGGCGACGCCAGCGCCCAGATGCCGTCGGTCGCAAATGCGGTGGCTGCCGGCTCGAACGCCGCCGCCGGCATAGTCCACAGCCTTCTGGTCGAGGACCACGACCTGGCGCATTAGGGCTTAGATGGCGATGACGACCTTGCCCCGGGCCCTTCCTTCCCAGACGTACGTAATCGCTGCTGCAGCCTCGGCCAGCGGGTAGGTTTTGTCGACTGCGGGGACGACCCTCCCGGATTCGATGAGCTCGGTGAGAACGACCAGGTCTTCTGCGTTTTCTTTCGACATCAACGACCCCAGCTTCTGCTTCACCAACGGCGACAGCAGGGCCGCCTTTAGCTGACGGCCCATGCCCAGCCACCGTGCTCCGGACTCGCCTCCGACGAGAACCAGCCTTCCGGTCGGGGTCAGAGCCCGGCGAAGATCGGCCAGCCGGCTGTTTCCGCCGGTGTCCAGGATCAGGTCGTAGCGAACCCGTCCGTCCAGGAAGTCGCCGGCGGTGTAGTCGACGACGTGTTGGGCGCCGAGAGCCCGCACCATCTCGACCTTGGAGGTGCTGGCGACGCCGGTAACCTCGGCGCCGAACGCCTTGGCGATCTGCACCGCAAACGAGCCCACTCCGCCGGAGGCCCCGATGACCAGAACCTTATCGGCTGCCCCGACGCCCGCCCGGCGCACGGCCTGCAGGGCCGTGACCGCCGAGATCGGGACGGCCGCCGCCTGGCCGAACGTGAGGTTCGCCGGCTTGAGGGCGACCTTGCCGGGCTTGGCGGCGACGTACTCGGCGAAGGTGCCGGTGGAGGTGCCGTAGACCTGGTCGCCGGGCGCAAATCCGGTCACCTGTTTTCCGACCGAGTCGATTGTTCCGGCGAAGCATCGGCCGGGGTTGGCCGCCTTCGGCGCCCGTGCTCCGAACCCGGCGAGTCGCATGGCGTAGGGCATGCCGGTCATCACGTGGACGGTGCCGCGGTCAACGCTGGCGGCGGCCACCCGGACCAGCACCTGGTCGTCTTGAATCGCCGGCCTGACGACCTCGGCCAGCCGGAGCAGCTTCCGGGCGTCGGAGCCGTAGGCGTCCTGAACGATCGCGTCCATCTTGTTCGTGATGCCGGTGCTGGTCGGTGCAATCGATCGATCAACGGACGGTGCCTTCATCGGAATCTCCTCCTGGACGGCGGTGCATTTACGTTGTCAGTAAATGCAAACACTTACGATGTAAGTCACAGTACGCTTACGATGTAAGTAAGTCAAGTCAGGAGGAGCAGTGCCCATGGCGCAACGAACCGACGGCAGCGGGCAGTCCCGCGAACCTCTGAGCCGGCAGCGGGTTCTTCGAGCCGCCGTCGACCTGGCCGACGAAGGCGGTATCGAGTCCCTGACGATGCGCAAGCTCGGCGAATCGCTGGGGGTGGAGGCCATGTCGTTGTACAACCACGTGGCCAACAAGACCGACCTGCTGGACGGCATGATCGACCTCGTGTTCGGCGAAATCGAGCTGCCCTCGACCGCCTGGAAGCCGGCGATGCGGTCGCGGGCGGTCTCGGCCCGCGCAGCCCTTTCCCGGCACCGGTGGGCGATCGGCCTGATGGAGTCCCGGAGCACGCCGGGACCGGCAACGCTACGGCACCACGACGCGGTGATCGGCTGCCTCAGGGATGCCGGATTCCCCATGGCGCTGGTTGCCCACGCCTACTCGGTGCTCGACAGCTTCATCTACGGCTTCGCCCTCCAGGAAGCGGGCCTGCCGTTCGAATCCGGAGAGGAGACGGCTGACCTGGCGGAGATGATCCTGGCCGGACTTCCGCCCGAGGAGTATCCGAACCTGCGGGCGTTTACCGCCGACCACGTTCTCCAGCCCGGCTACGACTACGGCAAGGAGTTCGAGTTCGGGTTGGACCTCATCCTCGAGGGACTGGAGAGGAAGCTGGGCGCCTGAGTGCCCAGGCGCGGAGTTATACTCCCCCTTTGTTAACGGGAGGGCCGGTTTTCGTGCCCTTACGTGGAGGTTGTTTGCGCCTTCAGCGCTCGAGATTCGCCCTAGGAGGAAGCCCATTGAATATCGAGTTGCGCCGCCCGTTTCTGCGAGAGACGGGCAAGTCGCGTTTTCGGGCTACGTACCGGGTAACCGAGGTGCCCGAGCCCGGCTGCGTTCAGGTGACCGTGACCTTGGCAACCCGGATCCAGCTTCAGCAGCAGATTGCCCGGCAGGGCGTCAAGTACACGGACTCGGTGCTCGAAGAGTGTGTGAAAGATCTGGTGAAGGGCTATGTCGAAAACGGCGGCCGGCTGGACCCGAACTGCAACACCCAACCTCAAGCCGACGCGATCTTTCTGGATTACGGCGACTTCGACATGCTGGTAGCGGCGGCGGAGAGGAACGCGGCGCCGAGGGACTGACCGGCGCCGGCCGGCTTAGGGTGAGTGAGACCGACTGAGGAGGTTCGGATGATGAATCGCCCGCCCCTGCGAAGGTCGCGGACGCACCGCATGTTCGGCGGCGTCTGCGGCGGTCTTGCCGAGTGGTCCGGCCTGGACGTGGGCCTGGTCAGGATCCTGTTCGTGCTGGTCTCGGTGATCTCAGCGGCATTCCCCGGCATCGCCGTGTACGTGATTCTGTGGATCGTGGTTCCCGAGGAGAGTTGAGGCAGTCGGTGAAGCGGCTGCTTCTGCCCGCGGCGAGCGTCGTAGCGGCTCTGGCGGTCTTGGCCGCAGGCGCCACCCTGCTCCGTCTCGAGGTTCCCGAACCTACCGGCGGCTACCCGGTCGGAAGAAGCCGGCTTTCCTGGACCGACCAGAGCCGTCCCGAGACCCACACCGAGGACCCATCGGACAAACGCGAGGTCGTCGCCACGCTCTGGTTCCCGGCTCAGGCGGGGACCGGCGCCAGGGCCGGCTACGTCGAGCGGCTGTCTCGGACGGCCGACGGCCTCGTTGCGAGCGGTGAGCTGTCCCGCGCCGCAGTCCGGGGACTTCGCTACGTTCGCGACCCGGCCCGGGTGGGGGCAAAGATCTCGCCCGCCAAGGAGTCCTACCCGGTGGTCATCCTGTCGCCCGGCAACCTGACGAACGTCGAGTTCTACGCCTCGATCGCCGAGGACCTCGCCAGCCACGGCTACCTCGTTGTGGGGATCGACCACCCCTATCAGGTGGCGGCGGTCGAGTTGGCCGGCGGGAAGGTCGCGGTTTACGACCGGGCGGTCGCCAAGGGCCCTGACGCCGCAGCCGCGAAAGTGCGGGAGCGGGTGGCAGACCTGCGGTTCGCCCTCGACCGCCTCGCCGAGATGAAGGCCGCCGGCGACGGCATCGGCCGGCGAATGGACCTGCGGCGCATCGGGGTGATGGGCCACTCCAACGGTGGCATCGCAGCCGTTGAGACGTGCCGTGTCGAACCTGCGCTGGGCGGCTGCCTGAACCTCGACGGCCAGATGGCCGGAGGGCCGTTCTCGTACAACGCCGACGCCGGGGCGCCGGACCAGCCCTTCATGTACCTGACCAAAGAGGTCCAGCTGCACCCGGCGCTTGCCGCCCGGTTCGAGGCCGGGGGCGCAGGCACCTACCGCGTGGTGGTCCCTTCGGCTGCGCACGACCACTTTGCCGACGGGGCACTGTTCAAGCCGACCCTCAACCCCTTCGCCCGAACCCCGGACCACGTCATAACCGTGGTTCGGGGGTTCACCCGATCGTTTTTTGACCACGCCCTCCTCGGCAAGTCGGAGAAGGCCCTCGGCAGGGTGGCCGCTCCCACCGACGTGTACGTGAACGTCTACCCGTTGGGCGGGCGACCCTCCATCCCGCAGCCGGCCTGAGGCGCCGCGCCCGGGGCGGACCCTAGAGCGTGGTGGCAACCAGCTCGGTGCAACCGGTTCAGGGCAGCCGCTGGAACCACAACAGGCTGAGGGCGGCGGTCGCCACCAGGAAAACCGCGGCGAGCCCGACCACCTGGGGGGTGAGCTCCCGGCGCTCCTCCCTGAAGCCGAGCGACGAGCCGACGCTGCGGTAGATCTCCTCCAGCGACTCGGAGGTCGTCGACTCGAAGTACCGGCCGCCGGTCAGGGTCGCGACCAACTCCAGCTCCTCCCGGTTGAGCTGGCTGCGAACCAGCTGGTCGCCGGCGCGCTGGATCGCACCCTCCTCGGTGCCGACCCCGATCACGTAGACCGGAACCCGCGCCTCCATGGCGGCCTGGGCGACCTGCTCCGGCGGCGCTCCCCGGTTGGTCTCCCCATCGGAGAGCACGAGCATCGAGGCCGGGACCTCCTGGCCCGCCTGGCGCTCGACGTCGATCTGGTCCAGGGCGACCGCCATGCCGTCGCCCATCGCCGTCCCGCCCCGGACCCGCAGGTTCTCCAGCGCCTCGTCGACGATCTCCTTGTCGGTGGTCAGCGGGGTCACCAGGGTGGCGTAGTCGCTGAACGAAACCAGACCCACCCGCATGCGGTCGGGAAGCGAGCCCAGGAACTCCTTGGCTGCATCCTTGGCGGCGACGATGCGGTTGGGCTCGAGGTCGGTGGAGGCCATGGACCCGCTGACGTCCATGACCAGCATGATCGACGCCTGCTCGCGCGGAACTCTGAGGGTTGCGACCGGCCGGGCCGCCGCCCCGATGAGCAGTACGAGGGTGATCAAAAACAGCACCGGAGCGACGTGGCGCCGCCAGCCGGGCCGCCGGGGAGCCACGGTCTCCAGCAGCTCCAGGTTGGTGAACCGGACCGCGTAGGTCTTGCGGCGCTGCTGAAGCACGAGGTAAAGGCCCCCCAGCACGGGAACCAGCAGAAGCAGCCACAGTACCCACGGGTTGAGGAACGTCATCGCGGCCCGATCGGGGTGGACGTGCGCCGGTGGGGCCTCAGTGCCACGAACTCGGTGAGATCCGACAGCCAGTCCCGGTCGGTGGAGACCACCAGGTGGCGGGCGCCCGAGGCCGCGATCGAGCCATGCCGCTGCTTAATCTGCTCCTCCGCCGCCGCCTTGTACGCCAGCAGCAGCTCGGGGCGCGAGGTGTCAAGCTCGATCTGCCGGCCGGTTTCCGGGTCCTGCAGGATCAAGGGCCCGACCGACGGTAGGTACGCCTCCCGGGGGTCGCCCACCTCCACCGCGATCACCTCGTGCCGGTGGGCCAGCCGGGTGAGCGGCTCGTGCCACGAGCCGGCGCCGAGCCAGTCGGAAAGCACGACCACCACCGAAGGCCGGCGGACGACCATGTTGGCCTCGTCGAGCGCAAGGTCCAGCCGGCTGCCCCGGCCCTCCTCGGGTCGTACCTCGGCCAGCAGCTCGAGAAGCCGCAGCGCGGCCCGGCGGCCGGAGGTGAAGTTCAGCGCGGCGAGCCGGGTGTCGGCGAAGAGCATCCCGCCGATACGGTCCCCCCGCCGCAGCATCATGGCGGACACCCCGGCGACCACCTGCTGCAGCAGCTCCTCCTTGGTGTGCGCGGCGGTGCCGAACCCCATCGAGGCGGAGCGGTCGATCAGGAAGAACGCGCTCGTATCACGTTCGGTCTCGTAGGTCCGCACGTGCGGCTGGCCCGTCCGGGCGGTGACGTTCCAATCGATTGCCCTAACGTCGTCTCCGGGCAGGTACTCGCGGATCTCGGCCAGCTCGGTCCCGGGTCCCAGGTAGGGGCTGCGGTGCACCCCGGCGTTCAAACCGTTCAGTCGCTTGAGTATCTGCAGCTCCATCTCCCGAAGGATCCGCTCGGCCCGGGGAAGCTGTACCCGCGCCTGCCCGGCCGGAGCGGGCGCGGTCCGC
>DATABX010000205.1:0-2919 GCA_036259335.1 Actinomycetota bacterium | reverse complement strand
CGGAGGAGCTCGCCCAGGACGCCCTGGTGGCGGCCCTGGAGCAGTGGCCGGAAGGCGGAATCCCCAAGAACCCGGGTGCCTGGCTCATGAGCGTGGGCAAACGCCGGGCGATCGACCTGTTTCGCCGCAACGCCACCTGGAGCCGCAAGCAGGAGCTGCTGGCCAGGGAAGCCGAGGAGCGCCGGGAGGCGCCGGAGGACGAGATAGTCGAAGCGCTGGACGACTCCGTCGGCGACGACCTGCTCAAGCTGATGTTCGTCGCCTGCCACCCCGTGCTGTCGACGGACGCCCGGGTGGCGTTGACGCTTCGGCTGCTCGGAGGCCTGACCACCGCCGAGATCGCCCGGGCGTACCTGGTCCCCGAGCCGACGGTGGCGCAGCGGATCGTCCGGGCCAAGCGGACCCTGTCGGAAGCGGGCGTTCCCTTCGAGGTCCCCGGCGGTCCGGAGCTGGCCGAGCGGCTTTCGTCGGTCCTCGGCGTGGTGTATCTGATCTTCAACGAAGGCTACTCGGCTACCGCGGGCGGCGACCTGATGCGCCCCGCGCTGGCGAACGAGGCGCTCCGCCTGGCGCGTATTCTTGCCGAGCTTGCGCCGGACGAGCCGGAGGTTCACGGGCTCGTCGCCCTGCTGGAGATCCAGTCGTCCCGCTCCCGGGCCCGGGTGGGGCCGAACGGAGAGCCGGTGCTGCTGCTCAACCAGAACCGTGCCCGGTGGGACCAGCTTTTGATCCGCCGGGGACTAAAGGCGCTCGAGCGGGCGGAAGGGCTCGGCTTGGAACCCGGCCCGTTCCAGCTCCAGGCTGCCATCGCGGCCTGCCACGCCCGCGCCCGGACGCCCGAAGAGACCGACTGGCCCCGGATCGCCGCCCTCTACGCCGCCTTGTCCAACCTCCAGCCGTCTCCGGTCGTGGAGTTGAACCGGGCGGTCGCACTGGGGATGGCCTTCGGTCCGGAGTTCGGCTTGGAGCTTGTCGACAGCCTCGTCGCCGAACCGTCGCTCAAGGGCTACCACCTGCTGCCGGCGGTGCGGGGCGACCTGCTGGAGAAGCTTGGCCGCCGCGACGAAGCCGGTGTCGAGTTCGCCCGGGCTGCCGAGCTCACGCAAAACCTGCGGGAGCGGGAGCTGCTGAACGCACGGGCGGCGGCGTGCGCGGCGCCGGTCTAGAAATCTCGAAAAAAACATTGCGGGCATGTCGATCCGGCCCGCGCCCGTTCGACGCATGGGCAGAAGCAGGGTTTTGGACCGGCCCACCGGGGGCCGGGCCGACAACGAAGGAGGTCGAATTATGAGGTTTCTGGTGATGGTCAAGGCAACCAAGGACTCCGAGGACGGCGTTCTGCCGGACACCAAGCTGCTCGAGGCGATGACCGCCTACAACGAGGAGCTGGTCAAGGCGGGGATCATGCTGGACGGAGAGGGCCTGCACCCGAGCTCCAAGGGGGCCCGGGTCCGGTTCTCCGGAAGCGAGCGGACGGTCATCGACGGGCCGTTCAGCGAGACCAAGGAGCTCGTCGCCGGCTACTGGCTGTGGGAGGTCAGCTCATTGGAGGAGGCCATCGAGTGGGTCAAGCGGTGCCCGAACCCGATGAACGAGGACTCGGAGATCGAGATCCGGCAGGTGTTCGAGGCCTCCGATTTCGGTGAGGCGTTCACGCCCGAGCTGCAGGCGAGGGAGGAGCAGATGCGGGACACGATCACCTCGAAGTGACGGCCTCAGGCCGGCCGGCCCCGCTTCTCGAACCGGCTGAACGCCAGAACGAGCGGGACGGTGCAGACGGCGGGGGCGATCGCCCAGAGCGGGCGCTGGAGCCACCAGGCCAGGTTGGTGGACTCGGGGATCTGCAACCCCGCCAGCGTGAGAATGGCGTAGGCCAGGGCGAAGCCCGGGCAGTGCCACAGGTACACGGTCATTGCCCGGGTTGCCGCCCAGCCCATGAGCCGCTGGGGAGCGGGCCGGGCCAGCCAGTCGGTCAGCCGCTCCCGTAGCAACAGAACCACGCCGACCTGGAACAGGGTCAGGGCGACGATGCACAGGGTCGGCGGGGCCATGTTGGATATGGCCTCGCCCGGAACCCCGACCATGCTCTTGGGGTACAGACCCATGTTGGTCAGCCCGAGCAGGGCGAAAAAGCCGCCCAGCGTAAGGCACCAGGCGAACCGGCGGGGGGCGGCGGTCAACCGGTTCCAGAAGAACCCGAGCTGGTGGGCGAGCCCCCAGATGAGGAACATGTTGACCAGCTCGATGCCCTGGATGTGGTACCGGAAGCGCAGGATGTCGACCAGCGCCGCACAACCCGCCATGACCACCGGCACGATCTCCCCGCCCTTCTCGTGGAACCAGATCGCGGCCGGCGTCAGCAGTACCAGGATCACGTAGAGGCCCAGAAACCACAGCGGGCTCACCATGAGGATCAGGCCGCGGTTGATCCAGGTGACGCCGGGCTCGACTATCGACATCACCACCGAGATCGCCGCCGCCAGCACGAGGATCACCGCGGTCGGTACCAGCAGGCGCTTCAGGCGCCGGGAGACGAACTTGCCGTAGCCCCCGCCCTTCCGCCTTACGGATTGCCAGGTCACCAGGTGCGAGAACCCGCCCACGAAAAAGAACACCGGCATGACCTGGAGCAGCCAGGTTAGCGCCCACAACAGGTGCGCCGACCCGATCGGGTTGCCGGCGTGCGGGCCGTCTGCCCGCCAGTCGACGACTGTGAAAATCCAGTGCCAGACCACCACGACGAACAGGCTGGCGGTGCGTAGGAAGTCGATGTAGTGGTCCCGCTTGGCGGAGGCGGCCTGGGCGACCGGCTGCTCGACCGGGGGCTCGACGGTCGTGGAGGGCTCCATCAGCCCGGAGATATCGCCGGCGGCGCCGCCAGGTACACAACCACAAGCGAACCTTACAGCGTCCCAAACC
>DATABX010000204.1:0-4361 GCA_036259335.1 Actinomycetota bacterium | reverse complement strand
ACAACATCATCGGCTTCGTCCTGGATGAGAACAACAAGGTACGCGACGGCAACTACCGGCCCACGCTCAAGTCCAAAGCCATCGCGGTGCGCGTGGTGCGTTACCCTCGCTGGTTCGCCGACGACCCCGAAGGGGGTGTCGAGGGGGCCCGTTTGCAGCGGCTGCCTTACATCACCTACGGCGGCTGCGAAGCGTCCGGCGATATCTTCGTGGAATACCCCGGCGGTGAGGCCGGCTACGTCCCCTCGCCCTGGACGCACTATCGCGGCCTCGGGGTCGACAACCACTATCTCTGGGTGTTCGGGTCGGGCGGCTTGGCCTGCGCCACGCACGCATCGGTGATCCGGTGCCGAAAGAAAGAGACGGACCGGCCGCGGTGGATGGAGCACTACCCCAACGACCTGCTGTACAGCCAGAGTTACCGCGAGCATGAAAAGGATGTCAGAGGTGCGCGCCCCGAGCTCAAGGGCCTGCTCGACCTGTCCCCCTGTGATGACGGCACCATCGTCGCGGCGATCGCCCAGAGGACGGCGATTCCCCTCAATCTAATCTGGACTATTGTCGACGACCGCCAGCCGCCGCTCTACACCGCGACCTACCGGACCGACCTGAAGGCGCAGAAGATCGACGTGGCGTGGAAGAAGCTGCCGCAGAGCACCGCCGGCGTCGTTGTCCAGAAGATGCCCGTCGCCTGCTGGTCGATGCTCGAGTCGCTCCAGGAATCGCTCGCCGCAACGGCTGCGGCCAACAAGTGACTTAAGTTCCCATCCTGCTCAGTCGCGCTGGCGCTCCTCCCGCTGCCGGATCAGCTCCTCGACCGCGCTCGGCAGGGTCGACTCGAAGTCGATCAGCTTCGCCCAGCTGGGCGTCACGACGATCCGCACCATGCCCTCGTGGTAGAGCGAACGCACCTCCGCCTCCCACTCGACCCGTTGCTCGGGCGTCATCTCGTAGGTGCCGTTCGCCTGGAGATACTCGTCCGGGATGCCGTCGACGAAGTCGAGCTCGGCCCGGCCCCGGAGAAGCAAGATCTTGGGCGGGTGCACCTCGGTGTCGATCGTCAGGGCAACCGCCGGGTTGTTGCGCAGGGCGGGGAGCTTCGGCGCGTTTTTCGTAGTGCACATGACGATCTCCGAGCCGTTCCAGGTGAAGCCGATAGGGACGTTGCGGGGAGTGCCGTCCTTGGCGACGTAGGCCAGGCGGGTCAGGTCTCGGGCCAGCAGTTCCTGGCTGATCGGTCGGTTCAGAACCTCCGTGATCTCGTTCGGCTGCAAGGTTATCCTCCCGTTGTTCTCGGTCGATCAAGCGGATCGTTAGTCGTTAAAGGTTGGTGGCAGGTCGGCCGCGATGGGCCGCTAACTGAGCTGCTCGGCCAACGCGACGATGATCCCCTGGGGGCCGCGGACGTAGCAGAGCCGGTAGCTGTTCTGGTACTGCACCACCTCTCCAACGAGTTTCGCGCCACGAGCTTGCAGGCCGGCGACAGTGGCGTCGATGTCGTCGACGGTGAACATGATGCTACGTAACCCCAGGGTGTTCCCCGGTGCGTTCTCCGGCTCGGCGCTGACCGCCGCCGGGGCATGGAACTTCGTCAGCTCAAGCCGGCCGTGGCCGTCCGCGGTCCGCATCATCGCGATGTCGACTCGGACGCCGTCGAGCCCGGAGACCCGGTCGACCCAAGGTCCCTCGATCGGCGCCTGGCCCTCCAGCTCCATACCAAGTTCGGCAAAGAACGCAATAGCAGCTTCAATGTCGTCGACGACGACGCTCACGTGGTCCATTCTCTGAATCGTCATGGTGGTTCTCCTTCGTCGTTCGCGCGGCCCGTCGTGGCCACTCGTGTACCTGGGACGAAGCCGGCGTCCCATCCTCGACGCGTGAACCCGAAAGGTAGCGGATGGAGTATTTCCCATGTTAGAAGGTGGAGCCAGCCGGGCGGAGGGGGATGGTCAGCGCATGTTGCACGACGAAGGCGCCGGGTGGCCTTTCATCGTCCCGGATATCCCGGAGCGTGGAGCCGGTTACCGCCCGCTTGTCCTCGAAACGGATCGTGGAAAGGTGCCTTGCCGGTACTACGCCGCGTCCGGAGCGCGCAAGGGCGTCGTCTGGGTGGGAGGCACCGGTGGGGGGTGGGACACGCCTGCCGGCGGCCTTTACCCGCGTCTGGCGAAGGAGCTTATGGGCGAGGGCGTTTCATCCCTGTGGCTGCGCTTTCGGATGTCGACGAGGTTGAGCGAGTGCGTATCCGATGTCGCAGCCGGCCTTCAATATCTGGGCTGCGAAGGAGTCCGGGTGGCCGGGCTCGTGGGTCACTCCTTCGGCGGGGCGGTGGTGATCCGGACCGCAGCCGGTTCCACCATGGTCCGCACGGTCATAGCGCTTGCCGCCTCGAGCTCCGGCCGGGAGCAGGCCTGCCAACTGGTCCCGCGCTGTTCTCTTCTGCTCGCGCACGGCACTGCCGACGAAGTGATTCCGAGCCCGTGCTCGGAATCCCTTTTCCGCCTCGCTCGAGAACCGAAGGAGCTGGCGCTATTCGAGGGCGCAGGCCATGCCCTCGACGAGGCAGCCGCCGACGTCGCTGAGCTGGTCAGGACGTGGCTGAAAGCTCGCCTCTAACGCATTCGTCAGGAAAGTCTCCGAGCTTTGCCTTGCGGTACCATCCGCGGGCGTAGTTCAGACGGCCAGGCCGAGGTGTCCTCGGCCGGATAGGTGCGGAGCTGGCCGCGTCCCATTTTCAGCAGATCCGGGACCCGGCAACCCAGGACCTTGCCCGCAGCAAGCAGGCCGGATGTGGTGACTCCCATCACGCCGTGGACCTGGGTGCTCGCCCCGCAGAGGAACAGGTTCTCGATCTCGGTGGTTGTCCCGAAACCCATCGGACCGATCTGGCGGAGGGTCTTCTCCGTGCCGTAGATCGCCCCTTCGTGGCCGGCAACGTAGTGCCGGTTGGTCAGCGGCGTCCCCAGCTCACTAAACGAGATGTGGTCTTCTACTCCCGGTACGACCCGCCCGACTGCGGCGATCATCTGCTTCGTGAGCGTTTCCTTGAAAGCCAGGTATTCAGGGCTGCGTTTGCCGTCGCGGTCGGCGAAGGAACGGAAGCGGTCGTAGCGGCAGAAGGCGAACGCCTCGATGGTGTGCTCACGGGAACGCCTTTTCGATTTGTCCTTGAGCGTGGTGATCGTAACGAAGACTCCCGGAACCTGAAAATCTGTTCGACCGGGATCGAGGTCGAAGAACAGCTCGAGGTCCGGCGAGCGGGTGTACCAGTAGTTGCCCGAATCGAACCCCATGCCCTCGAGGTCCATGTCCACGGCCATAAACAGGCTCAGGGTGGAGACCGACCACGTGGCAGCCGAGAGTCGCTTTCTCAGGCCCGGGCTCAGCGCGTCCCGCCCCACCAGCTTGGCAAAGGTCATCATGGGGTCGGCGTTGGAGATGACGGCCCGACATCGGATCTCCTCGCCGCCGGCCAGCCTGACCCCCAGCGCACGCTTTCGGGAACCGGAGGAGTCCAGGAGAATCTTCTCCACCGGAGCGCGCAGCCTCACCTTGCCTGCGGCCCGTCTGATTCCCCGGCTGAATGCTCGGGGGATCGCAAAGCCGCCCCCTCGGGGGTACCACGCCCCGTTCAGGTAGTGGGAGGTCACCGCAGAGTGAAGCACCGCCGGCGCCCGTGAGGGAGCAAGGCCATAGTCGCCCGCAGCCGGCATCGCAAGAATGGTCCTGAGCCGGGGATCCCCGATGGTTTCCAGAAAGCGCTTCAGGGGACGGGTACCCTGGGCCAGAAGGAAAGGGAACTTCACAGGGCTCGCAAGGCCGCGGCCGGGATGGCCCAACCTTCCCAGGTCGAGACGATCCATCAGCCGGAAGTACCCTTCGATCCCTGTGGATTCGTGCGGGAATCTCTGCAGGAGCCGATCCTTGAAACGCATCTCGCCTGCCGGGATATCGAAGGGGGCTTCTCCTTCGATCAGGATGTGGTCGTACCCGTCCGGGTTCAGCTCCAGAAAAACCAGGTCGCCGGCGACCCCGAGTCCCTCGTAGATCTTCCTGAGCCTGCCCTGCTCCCCCAAATTGCCGACGTAGTGGACGCCCGGGCTGAACCGATACCCGTCCAGCACGAAAGAGTGGCACCAGCCGCCCGCAAGGTGATGCTGCTCCAGAACCTGCACCGAGAGACCACTGCGCGCCAGCGCCAGAGCGGCCGCCATCCCTCCCGCCCCGGACCCGATTACTACCGCGTCGCAGTCAAGCTCCATAGGACAAGTTTGCTCCTGTCCATCCGGTATCCACCGTCCACGAGCTCACTCGGCGGGAAATGGGAGTTGCAGCCACCAGGGCTGATTGTCCACCTGTAC
>DATABX010000203.1:0-6624 GCA_036259335.1 Actinomycetota bacterium | reverse complement strand
CCGCAGCTCCTCCAGCAGGTCCGACCGTTCGTAGATCATGTTGCGGAGGACCTCGGTGGTCATGACGACGATCGGCGCCTGGGCGTTGATCGAGTTGTCGCCGGTCAGCAGGCCGACCTTGTCCGGGCCGTGCACCGCCACGAGGTCCCCGAACTTCTGGTTCGACAGCGCCTTCATCGGGGTGGTGTAGAAGGCCTTGCCGCCCTCCTGGAGGGCCAGCCAGACCGCGAACTCGCCGACCACGGTCTTGCCCGATCCGGTGGGGGCAGAGATCAGGACCGACTCGCCGCGCACCAGTGCCTCGAGCGCCTCGACCTGGAACTCGTCGAAGCCGAAGGGGTAGGTCTTTTCGAATTCCCCGATCAAATCCTTTTCCACTCCTCAAGGATCACGCCGATCAGGGCATCGGTCCAGCGAGGCAGCCCGCCGGAGCCGGAAAGGCTAGGGGCTGGCTGCGGGCGCCGGAGCCGGAGCAGGGGCTGGAGCCGGGGCCGGGGGCGCAACCGTCGCCGGGTCACCCGGCGCCGGGGGCGGCGGCGGGGGGATCGGCACCTCCTCCTCCATGAGCTGGGGAGCCGGGAGCTCGGCCTCGGGGTCGTTGAGGTCGAACTCGTTCTTGATGCGCACGATCTCCCGGTCGCCCATGCCGTACACCGCCGCGGCGTGCAGGAACAGGTTGCGGCCGAGCACGGTTGAGGCCTCGCGCTGCGCCGGGTCCGGTATGTGAGCGGCGGACAGGAAGACCTTGGCGGCGTCGATGTAGATGGTGGTCGCCTGCACGTAATGGGCCTTCGCTTCCACCAGGGTCTCGAGGTCGTCGGGCACCTCGGCGTTGCGGATGCCGGTGTTCAGCTCCCGGAAGTCCTCGATCCAGCTCTCCGCCTGGGTGCGGTAGTCGGCCTCGGGCAGCACGCCGGCCAGGAACTGCCCGGGGGCCAGACTGAGCTGCTCGTAGACCGCCTGGATGTCCAGGTTGAGGTCCTGCACCCGGCGCTCGAACTGCTCGATCGACCGGACGTCGCGCCTGCGCTCCTCCGCCCGTTCCCGGGCGTCCAGCACCATCTTCACCCCCACTGCGATGATCACCAGGCCGGCAAGGGCCATCAGGACGCGAATCCGGGTCCGCCGGTACCACGGCGTGGTGTCGCGCTGGGGCGCCACCCGCGGGGCGGGCAGTGCACCTCTGGCTTTTACCGGCTTGCGGGGCACCGGTTGCTTGGTTTTGGGCATGCGGGGCAAAGTCTATCCGACGTTTTGGGGCCCGCTCGACAACCTCGCCCAGAGCCGGGGGTGGCGAAACGTCAGCGCGGGCCGGGCCGCAGCTCTCTCGGTTCGGTCTGTTTGGCCTCCGAAGCGGCAGTCTTCGGCTTGGGCTTCGGCTCGTCCAGACCGATCTGAAGCTCCTGGGTGAGCTCGCCGGTGGCCCGCTTGAACTCCCGGATCGCCCGGCCCACCGAACGCGCCATCTCGGGCAGCTTCTGCGGGCCGAAGACCAGCAGGGCGAACACGCCGATCACCAGCATCTCGGCCGGGCCGAAGTTGCCCATCGCTCAGTCCTGGCCCGAGGAGGTCTTCAGGTAGGGGCCGATCTGCTCCAGAATGTAGTCCCTCGGCCGGTAGCCGACCACCGAGGTCTCGACCACTCCGTCGACGAACAGCACCATCGTCGGCAGCAACGACACGCCGAACAGGTGGGACAGGCTCGGGTTGGCGTCGACGTCCAGCTTGACGACCTTCAGGCGGCCGTCCTGCTCCTCGGCCAGCGCCTCCAGCTCCGGAGAGAGCATGCGGCACGGACCGCACCAGGCCGCCCAGCAGTCGACCAGCACCGGGAGCTTGGAGTCCATCACCTCGGTCATGAAGTTTTCGTCGTCGATATCGACCAGATTGCCCACGTTGTCACCGTCCTGGAGGTAGAAAGTTCTCACTCATCCTAGCCCCGAGCCCGGATTAAAAGGGCCGTTCCGGCAGGATTGATTTCCACGTGAAACTGGTATGTTTCCAGGATGGACGGCGCTAAGGGTCTGGGTCAGCTGCTGGGCGCCCGCCTGAAAGAGCTGCGTGACGAGAAGGGGCTCACTCAGGAGGACTTCGCCCGGCGAGCCCAGCAGGTTGGGCTTTTGTGGTCGGCGGCCACCGTCGAAGCGTTTGAGACCGGACAGCGGCGCACGGTTGCGCTCGAGGAGCTGCTCCTGCTGTCCTACGCCTTCCGGGTGGAGCCGGGTGACTGGTTCGTCGGTACCGGGTGGGCCGAGCTCGCCCCCGACGCCATGGCCAGTCTCGGAGTCATCCGCACCATGCTGGCCGGCTCCCCCACCGACTCCTGGATCCGCATCAGCGAGAGGTTGTGGGACCTTCCGCAGTTCCACAACGCTCCGGGGGTCCTCGGGGTCCAGTTCGAGCGCCTGAACGAGCGGATCGACCTGGCCAAGCGTTATCTCGGACCTGAGGTCTCCACCGCCACCGCAATCCGGGCCCTCGAGGCGGCGGCCGGCGAGGTCGAGGTCCAGGCAGCCCGGAAGTTCCAGGTCGAGCCGCTGCAGGTCTCTTTGGAGGCGTTCAAGAACTTCGGCCGCGGCCTGACCCAGGAGCGCGATCGGCGCTTCGGGGAGACCGCCCGCCAGGTCTCCTTCAAATTCCTGCACGTCAGCCGCAACTACGTCACCCGGTCGCTGCTCAAAGAGCTTGCGCCGAAGCTCAAGCACAAAAAGCTGAAGCCACACTTCGGCGGCCTGCTGATCGAATCTTGACCCCTGCTCCGGGCTCCGAGACTCCCTCCTCGCAGCCAGAGAGCCACTCACCGCACGCGCCGGCGCAGTTCGAAGCCGCTCCCGATGGCGAACCCGCACGCCATATCCTTCGCCGGAGGACCGTCGAGTGGTTCCGGAACCACCCCGACGAGCCGCAGGGAGCGATCCCGGTGGCGGTGAGGAAGATCATCGGGGGCCCCATGATGTGGAGCGAGAAGCCGGTGCGGGAGGTCCAGTTCACCGCCGAGCAACGGGACCTGGTGATCCGCGCGGCGGAGGAGATAAAGGCGCTGTACCGGGCTGCGGGGGGCGAGATGCAGCCGCGGATGCTCTACGACGACGCCCTGGGGCTGATGCCGGACAACTCCAGCCGGTTCCGCTACCAGAGCGAGGAGTGGGCGGCGGCCAAGGCGATCAACGCCGGGCTGGCGTTCTCCTACAGCGAGGACCTTCCCGAACCCACCCGGCGCCAGGCCGAGCTGACGCAGGCCTACTACATCGTGATCACCTGGATCGACTACGTCGAGGGCGGGCTGCTGGACGCCTCGGAGATCTACGAGGAGGAGGACGAAGAGGCGTAACTCCGATCTTTCCCTTAACTCTCCCGCAGCGCTGCCGATACTAGGAGGGTCCGAAGGGGGGCGTGCAGGTACTGGCGTCTAGAGATCGGATACCGCAATGCCCCACTCCCGCAAGACCTCGAGGGTCAAAGCGACCCTGCTCACCCTGATCAGCGCAGCGATTATGGCCCCGGTGATGGCACCCTCCGCCGCCCAGGCGGCGATCGCCTTGGATGCCGAGGAAGCCGCCTTCTGCACCCTCATCAACAACTACCGGGCCTCCAAGGGCCTGGCGCCGTTGATGGTGTCCGAGCGCCTCACCAACGCCGCCGAGTGGATGAGCACCGACATGGCCACCAAGAACTACTTCAGCCACACCGACAAGCTCGGGCGCGACCCGTTCCAGCGGATGTCGGCCTTCGGCTACACCTACAGCACCTATAAGGGCGAGAACATCGCCGCCGGCAACGCCACCGCCTCGGCGACCTTCACCCAGTGGAAGAACTCCTCCGGGCACAACGCCAACATGCTGAACGCCAACTACAAGGTCATCGGCATCGGCAAGGCTTACGGCGCGACGTCCACCTACAAGAACTACTGGACCACCGACTTCGGCGGCGTGGTCGACTCGGGCGCAGTTCCCTGCCCGGGCAGCGGCGCCGCCCCTCCCCCGCCCCCGCCTCCGGCGCCCGGCATCTCGATCTCGGACGTGTCGGTCACCGAAGGTAGCTCCTACTTCGGCAGCAGCAAGATCGTCAGCTTCCAGATCAGCCTCCCGGCGGCGGCCACCAGCCAGGTGACCGTCCGGTACGCCACCAGCAACGGCAGCGCCGTCGCCGGCTCGGACTACGGCGCCAAAAGCGGCACCGCGACCATCCCAGTGGGGGCCAGGTCCGTGTACGTGACGGTGAAGGTCGTCATGGACCGCACCCGTGAGGCCAACGAGACGTTCAACGTGAACCTGTCCAGCCCGGTGGGCGCCACCATTGCCGACGCAGTCGGAGTCGGTACCATCGTCAACGACGACTGATTCAGCCCGCTCAGCAGGGCCGCCCCGAGAACCCCAGCTCGGCGGCGGCCCTTTGCTGTCCAGTGCCGGTGGAACAACCGAGCACCAGCGAAATTGCGCGGGCGGCTCCGGGTGTGGGTTGCCCGCAGCTTCGTAGCGGTCGAGCTAACTCGTGAAACCGGCTAACGTTTGGCGGCGTGGTACGCCCGCAGGCGCAGGCGTTGATCCAGCTCGGCTTTGCGTAGCCGGATGTTCTTCGGGGTGATCTCCACCAACTCGTCGCCGGCCATGAACTCGAGGGCCTGCTCCAGCGACAGAGGGCGCGGGGGCACCAGGCGCAGCGCCTCGTCGGCGGCGTGGGTGCGGATGTTGGTCTTCTTCTTCTCCTTGGTGGGGTTCACGTTCATGTCCTCGGAGCGGGAGTTCTCTCCGATGATCATGCCCTCGTAAACCGTCACCCCGGAGGTTACGAACAGCTCGCCGCGATCCTGCAGGTCGTACAGCGCGTAGGCCGTGGTCTCTCCGAGGCGGTCGGCCACCAGGGCGCCGGAGAGGCGGTGGGGAATCTCGCCGGCCCACTCGTCGTAGCCGGCGTAGTTGCTGTGGATGATGGCGGTGCCCCGGGTTTCGGTCAGCATCTCGGAGCGGAACCCGATCAAACCCCGGGCCGGAACCCGGAACTCCATGCGGACCCAACCGCTGCCGTGGTTGACCAGGTTCGCCATGCGGCCCTTGCGCAGGGCGAGGGACTGGGTGACGACCCCGACGAACTGCTCGGGAAGGTCCAGCACCACGTCCTCGTACGGCTCGTGGACCTTGCCGTCGACCTCCTTGGTGATCACCTCCGGCTTGGACACCTGTAGTTCGTAACCCTCGCGTCGCATCGACTCGATGAGGATGGCCAGCTGCAGCTCTCCCCTCCCCCGGACCTCGGTGCGGTCGGGCGAGCCGGTCTCCACCAGGCGGATCGAGACGTTGCCCAGGACCTCCCGGTCCAGGCGGGCCTTCAGGTGCCGGCTAGTGACGTACTTGCCCTCTTTGCCCGACAGCGGCGAGGTGTTGACTCCGAAGGTCATGCGCAGGGTCGGTTCGTCGATCTTCAACAGCGGCATGGGGGCCGGGTTCTCCAGGTCCGTAATGGTCTCGCCGACGGTCACGTCGCCCAGGCCGGCGATCGAGGCGATGTCGCCCGGACCCAGGGCGTCGACCTCCTCGTAGAGCAGGCCGGTGTGGGCCAGCATCTTGGTGATCCGGACCGGCTCCACCGACCCGTCGCGGTGGCACACGGCAACCCGGTCGCCGGTCTTGACCGAGCCGTTCCACACCCGGCCGACAGCCAGCCGGCCGACGTAGGGGTCGGCGGCCAGGTTGGTGACCATGAACTGCAGCGGCGACTCGGGGTCGTAGGTGGGGGGCGGTGTGGTGGTGGCGATGGCGTCGAACAGCGGCACCAGGTCCACGCCGGCCACGTCGATGTCCGTCGTGGCGGTGCCCTTGCGGGCGTCGGTGTAGATCACCGGAAACTCGATCTGCTCCTCGTCGGCGTCGAGGTCGATGAACAGGCTGTAGATCTCATCGAGCACCTCGGGGATGCGGGCATCCGGGCGGTCGATCTTGTTGATCACCGGGATCACCGGTATGCGGCGCTCCAGGGCCTTGCGCAGGACGTAGCGGGTCTGCGGAAGAGGGCCCTCGGAGGCGTCGACCAGCAGCAGGGCCGAGTCGACCATCTGCAGGGTCCGCTCCACCTCGCCGCCGAAGTCGGCATGTCCCGGGGTGTCGCAGATGTTGATGTGGAGCCCCTCGTACTTGATCGCGGTTTGCTTGGCGAGGATCGTGATGCCCCGCTCACGCTCCTGGTCCATCGAATCCATCACGCGTTCGACCACCACCTGGTTCTCGCGCCAGACACCAGACTGCTGGAGCATGGCGTCTACGAGGGTGGTCTTGCCGTGGTCTACGTGGGCGATGATGGCCACGTTGCGCACGTCTTCGCGGACGGCGAGCTGCTTTGTCACTTCCTCCAGCGTAACCGGAATGCGCCGGGTGCGGGCGGAGCGACTATTCGGGGTACCTCGCGGCCAACGCTGCGATGCCGATTGATCTGGACAATCTCCTCTAAAGATATATAGTCCTGAAATATATAAATTTAGGGAGCACGGCGTGACGTCCACATCAAGGAAATTTGCAGTTCTGGGGCTGCTGAGCATCGAACCCATGTCCGGCTACGACCTCCGCAGGACGATCCAGCAGAGCATCAGCCATTTCTGGCAGGAAGGTTACGGACAGATCTATCCGACCCTGA
>DATABX010000202.1:0-6821 GCA_036259335.1 Actinomycetota bacterium | reverse complement strand
CGATCGAGCTCGCTCGGTCCCAGGGAGCGGGCTGGTTCGAGCTCAAAGCTGCGTGCTCGCTCGCCCGCTACGACCCGGGACCGACCAGCAGCAGGCTGGTGGCAGCCACCCTGTCGGGGTTCGACGAAGGCAACGACCTCGCGTTGGTGAAGCAGGCCCGGCAGCTCGCCTCGGACACCGGATAGCAAAGTTTTTTCGCAAACTTCGCTAACCGGTGTCCGAGGCGAACTGCCGGGCCTGCTTCACCAACGCGAGGTCGTTGCCTTCGTCGAACTCCGACAGGCTGGCTGCCACCAGCCTGCTGCTGGTCGGTCCCGGGTCGTGGCGAGCGAGCGAGCACGCAGCTTTGAGCTCGAACCAGCCCGCTCCCTGGGACCGAGCGAGCTCGATCGCCTTCCGGAGGGCGTCCAACCCCACAACCCGGTTGCCTTTGAGCACCGAGAGTTCCCCTCGCAGGCGCAGCAGCTCCGGCTCCAGGTAGCGCTGATCGTGCGCTGCAGTCCACCGCAGCGCCTCCGCCACGGCGGCCTCGCCGGCCTCCCACTCGCTGCGGCGCACATGCGCCCGGGTGAGCAGCGTGAGGCCATAGGTCAGGTGGAGCGTCTGGCTTTCGAACCGCCAGCCGTCGAGCGTTGCTTTCAGCACCCGCAAGTCGTTGTCGTCCGAAAGGCAGTCGAGCCACCCGCTCATGAGCCGGCCCACCCTCACGAAGTAGCCGAGTTGGCGTTGCGACCAGATCGCCTCGCCGGCAGCTACTTCGTCCTTCAGGATCCGGATCTCGTCCCGCTCGGCGGCCAGCATCGCGGTGTACATGCGGACGTACCCCTCAGTTGTGGGGTGATCCAGAGAGGAGGCGTAGCGCACTGCATCTGCAGCAAGCCGCCTGCTGGAGTCCGGCCGGCCAACCCACAGTTGGGCGACGGCCAGGCGGATCAGGCAGACCGCCTTCGGGTCCTGGCCGTAGTGGGAGAGGTGCAGCCCGGCGTCCTCCGGCCGAAAGGCCTCGATGGCGGCCTGCAGGTGCCGGCACGCCTGGTTCAGGTCGCCTCGCCAGAACGACCCCACTCCGAGCAGGTAGTGCCCTTCGACCGACGCCGTAGGGTCGTTCTCGGAGTGCTCGAGCAGCAACTCCCCGAACTGGGCCGAACGGTCGAAGCGACAGGACATCAGCGCCGCCAGCCCCAGTCCCCGCAGAGCCGGCGGCTCGACCCGCCGCCCGAGCCGTTCGCAGAGCGACGCCACCCGCGAGTAGCAGTCCTGGACGGCGTCCGACCCGTATCCTTCTCGCGCCACGAGGGGTACTCCCAGCGCCATGCGCAACTCCAGCTCGGTGTTCTCGCGCGCCTTTCCGGCCGGCTGCCTCTCCAGGAGCATCAGCGCCCGGCGGAACGCTCCGATGGCGTCGTCCAGTGCGAAGACCTCCACCGACCTGGTGCCTGCCCGCTGGTAGGCGGCCACCGCACGCTCCAGCATGCCCGCCGACTCGTAGTGGGACGCCACGGTGGAGAACACCGATTCCTCGATCGAGCCTCGGACCGACTCCAGGGCAGAGGCCACCGATCGGTGCAGAGCTCGCCGGCGGGCCGGTGGGATCAGGTCGTAGGCGACCTCGCGGATCCGTTCGTGGCTGAAGTCGTACCCGATGCCGCCCTGCTCCCGCAGGATCTGACGGCGCCACGCTTCGTCCAGCGCGTCCACGAGTGCGCTCTCGCTCGATCCGCTCGCCGCGGCGAGGACGTCCACGCTGAACGACCGGCCGACGGTGGCCGCGAGCTCGACCAGCCGGCGCGCCGGATCCGTAAGTTGGGCGAGCCGGGAGGTGATCACCGCCCGGACCGTGCGGCTGAGTCGGGCGTCGGCGGATCCAAGGCCGGTGCGGGCCGCCTCGACGATGAACAGCGGTTGGCCCTCGGCGTCCTTCCACAGTTGCTCGGCCGCCGCCCGATCCAACGGCCTGCCGATCACCCCGGCTGCGAGCTCGGCGCTCGACTCCGGATCTAGCCGGTCCAGCTCGATCTCGGTGACCAGGCCGTCCCGGGTGAGCATCTGCTTCAGCCCAGCTACCGGGTCATCCGGGTCGGTCTCGTCGGAGCGCAGGGTGGCAGCCACCAACAAGCTGGCATCCGGAGCGGTGGCCAACAGGTGGCCGATCATCTGGACGGTTTCCTGGTCGGCCCACTGCAGGTCGTCCAGCACCAGCAGGAGCGGGCGACCGGTCGCAAGAAACGCTCGCGCAAGAGCATCGAGCAGCCGCTGCCGGCCGGCGTCCCCGGGCGACTCGGAAGGCGGCGAGACGGAGTGGTCGCGCCGGATCTCCGGGATCAACCGGCCCAGTTCGGCAAGCCAGACCGGCTCGAGCCGGCCGAGCCTTCCCTGGAGGGCGGGAGAGCGGAGCCACTCGATCACCGGTCCCCACGGCGGGTGGCCGCTGGCCTGATAGGCACGGGCCCGAGCCACGGCGGCTCCTTCTCCGACTACCGAGCCGGCGAGCTCCTCCACCAGGCGGGTCTTGCCGATGCCCGGTTCGCCGGTCACCACCAGCAGCTGGGCCCGGCCCCGGACGGCCTGCGCCCAGACCGCCCGGGACCGGGCGAACTCTGGATCCCGGCCGACGAACCTGGGCCGGGAAAGCTGGGGCGTGCGGGGCGCCGCCGAAGTCTGTGCGGTCAACTGCTCATAGGCGGCTCGCGTCGACTCATCGGGCTCGACCCCGACCTCCCGCCGCAGCACCTCTACGCACCGGTGGTAGGTGCGGAAAGCCTCGGCGCGGTCGCCGAGGCGGGCGCTCGCCGTCATCAGGGTGCGGTAGGCGGGTTCGGACAGATTGTCGATCGTCAACACTCGCCGGGCGTAACCGGCGGCCGTTTCGAACTCGTCCGAGTCCAACGCCCGGGCCGCCAGCTTGAGCAGTGCCGCGACCGCCTCGGCGCGGAGGCGCTCCCGTTCCTCCACAATGCGGTCGTCGTAGCTTGCCGGCACGAAATCGCCACCGTAATGGCGCATGGCCTCGGTCAGGTCCCCCTCGGCCAGCGCACGGCGGAACGAGAGAAGGTCGACCTGCACCGGCGCATCCGGCCGCCACCTGATGGTCTGCTGCGAGATCTCCAGGAACTCGTCGACTTCGGGCAGCTCCCGGCGCAAATCGTGGAGGAGCTTTCTCAGGTTTCCCAGCGCCTGGCTCTCAGTCGAGTCTGGCCACAGCTCGAAGGCCAACCGGCCCCGGTTGGAGCTCTCCGTCAAGCATAGGTACGCCAGGAGCCGTTGCAGCCGTGGTGAGTCGAAGCCGGAAAGTCGCGTGCCGTTGCGCTCAACCCTTGCGTCGCCCAAGAGGCTCACTGTCAGCCGTTCGTGGTCGACGCCGTTCCTGCTCATTGGGGGACCAACCCTACCTAAAGGACCGCCTGCCGGCCGCTTGCCGCAGAGCTGGACCTTCCGGAAGGTTGGTCGGTGCCGGCGCTCGGTTTGGGGGAACCGCGCTCCGGGGTATCGACAGGGTGGATATCTCCAGAGAACGCGTCCAGTAAAGGGGGCACAGATGGTCGATGTACCGACGCCCGGCGAGACCGGCGAAGAGGCCAAGCAGGGCAACGAGCCCACCTCGTTGGGTGACGTAGCGAAAGCGGGCCAGGACCCGAGCATTGACGAAGCCCACGACGTAGCTCCCGATCCACAGCACATCCAGGAAGAGAGCTAGTCCACCAGGCACGGCCCAAGCGAGGCGACCTACCAGCCGCCTCGCAGGTCCGCGTCCCGGCGCACCTGTACCGCCGCCCAACGGATGCCGCCGCCCTCGGCCCGAGGACTGCTCTGTAGGTTTTGGCACCGGATGTACGGGTAACTCCCGGTTACAAGGGAGGTGGGAATGAAAATCAATCGGCGTGCGATTCAAGTACTTCTTGCTGCAGTGCTTTCAATGCTTCTACTGGCCGCCTGCGGAGGCGACGAGCCCGCGGAGACCGAGGACAGCCCGACCACCGGCAACGCGGAGGCCTTCGAGATCGAAGGCACCGTCCAGGCCGTGGAGGTCGAGGAGGAGTCGGGGTCTCCGTCACCGGGTGCTTCGCCCACCGGCGGCACCACCGCGGCTTCCACCGAGGAGCCGAGGGCGCGCCTGCTGGTCCAGGTCGAGTCGATCAACGAGGCCACAGCGGAGCTGTGCGATGTGTCCGAGGGCGACGAGGTCACCCTGATCATCACGCAGAGCACCGCGTTCGACCAGGACCAGGAGCCCGACGACCTGTCGGACCTGGAGGACCAGTCGATCCGGGCCGAGGGCAATGCCGAGGAGCTGGCGGCCGGTGACGAAGAGACCACCGGTACCGCATCTCCGACTGCGGGGGCATCGCCCACCGCCGGCGGTGGAACCGAGGACCCCGAGGCGGGCTGTAACTTCGAGGTCGCCCAGCTGACCATCGTCGAGGACGAGGGTGATGGAACCGGCATCGGCACCTCCACCAGCTCTCCGACTCCGGCACCCGCCGGCGGCGGAGACGTTCCGGGAGGCACCCCGACTCCGACCACCGACCGTACGCAGACGCCTTCCGGCGCCTCGCCGACGTCGGGTGGAGCGGGCATGTAAAACGTCGCACAGGCAAGACCGACCGGGGCCCCGCAAGGGCCCCGGTTTCGTTTTGGGGTGCTTCCCAGAAGATGGAATAGGGTACCGGCGTGAGTGGCAGACGCTCCCGGTCATGGCGGGGCCTGGTCGTGCTTGTCGTCGTTCTGGCGCTGCTCTTCTACGGCGCCGGCGGCTGGTACTTCTCGGGCCAGATCGTGGCCGACGCGCTCGAGGTCGACTACCCGGGTACGGTCTACGACCTGGAGGTGACGGCGATCACCGCCGACTCGGTCACCATCTCCGACCCCGACGGCGACGACAACGAGCTGGGCAGGGAGGGCATCTACGGACTTCAGTGGGAGGGCGGCTACGCCCAGATCGAGCGGATTCTCGATCGGCGGCCCGGCAGCGCCACCCGCAGCTTCAGCTTGCTGCAGGGGACGCCTCCTTCCGAGGGGGCGAAGGTCGACATCACCCGGTACGCCTTCCCGGTCGACGCGGCGACGGCGTTCGGGGCGGCACAGCAGGAGGTCGAGTTCGACACTCCTCTCGGGGCGATGGACGCCTGGGTGGTGCCGGGAACCCGGACCACCTGGGCGGTGCTCGTGCACGGCAAGGGCGCAACTCGGGTCGAAACCCTGAGGGCGCAGAAGATCTTTCTGGACGCCGGCTTCCCGGTCATGACCATCACCTACCGCAACGACCGCAACCAGCCGCTCGACCCGACCGGCCATTACCGGTACGGCGCCACCGAGTGGGCCGACCTCGAGGGAGCGGTCCGCTACGCCCTGGGCAACGGCGCCGGCGACGTTGTGCTGGCCGGCTTCTCGACCGGTTCCGCGATAATCGCCTCGTTCCTGGACCGGTCGGGGGAAGCCGGCCGGGTCCGGGCGGTGGTCCATGACAGCCCCAACCTGGACCTGGAGGCCGCGGTCAGCCGGGAGGCGCTGGAGCGCTCCCTCCCGGTGGTGGGGTTGCCGATTCCGCGCAGCCTCATCTGGGCGGCCGAGCGATTGACCGAGCTACGAACCGACGTCGACTTCGAGGAGCTGGACTACGTGGACCGGGTGCGGGAGGTCGACGTCCCGCAGCTGGTCCTGCACGGGACCGAGGATGCCCGGGTACCGATCGAGGTCAGCCGGCGGCTGGCCGACGGTGCGGAAGCAGTCCGGCTCGTGGAGTTCCCCGGGGCCGACCATGTGGAGGCCTGGAACGTGGACCGTGCCCGATTCGAACGCGAGATGCGCAGCTTCCTCGACCAGCTGGCCGCCTAAGCCGGATTTTGTTCGACCGGCGCCGGCGGAGGCGTCCGGTTGTCCAACACCAGCGCAAACCCGACCAGCAAAAATGATCCCCAGGTCTGGTCACCGTAGATGTCCCTCAGGAATCCGGACCGGCGGTACATCTCGATGGCCCCTGTCATATGGGTCGTGGTCTGCAGGGCCAGGCGGTTCTTGCCCAGAGCGCGAGCCCGCTCGATGCACTCCTGTACCAGTGCCCGGGCGACCCCCCGGTTGCGGTACGAAGGGCGGACGGCCAGGAAACGCATGGTCGCGTCGTCGGGCCGCCAGTGGGTGGAGGCGGGCGCCGGCTCGGGGTAGAAGGTCACGGTGCCCACGATCCGGCCGTCGTCGTCAATTGCAAGAAGCAGGACGCCCTGTTCGATCCGGCTCTGCACCTCGGGCAGGGTCTTCGCGTAGTCCTCCCACTCGCCGGGCTCGAACTTGTGGGCGAACTCGCGGTAGGCCTCCTCGGTGACGCGCCCGGCCTCTGCCTGCTCCTCCGGGGTGATTGCCTGCCGGACCAGGATCTTTGGGCGGTGCGAGGCGGTTCGCATGCGGCCCAATAATATGCAGATCCATACAGGAGGCGAGCCGATGCGGTACGAGGGTTCGTGGGGGTATGCCGGGCGGGGTGCGGAGCGACTGCGGGTCGCCCACCTGCTGCTTCGGGCCGATATGGACGGCATAGGGCTGCACGTTCTCGACCTGGCGGCGGCACAGCTGGCGGAGGGTGCGGTCGAGCCGGTGGTCGTTACCTGCCCCTCCCCGGACTACGCCGCCGCGCTGGCGGCCGCCGGGGTGCCGGCCATCCACCAGGGCGGCTTTCGCTTCCTTCCGGCGCTGGTCCGCTACCTGCGGTCCGACTTCAACCGGCTGGGCTTCGACCTGATCCACCTCCACGGGTACCGGGCCACTCACCTCGCCCCGGCGCTGCGCCAGCTGCGCCCGGGGGCATGGGAGTTGCCGGTGGTCGGGACCTG
>DATABX010000201.1:0-7019 GCA_036259335.1 Actinomycetota bacterium | reverse complement strand
CCCAGGTCGGGCAGGTTCTCCGGCTTCTTCCACAGGTTGTCCAGCTCGCCGGCAGCGGAGATCGTCTCCACGAACCGCTGGCCCCGCCGCTGCTGCTCGTTCCCCAAGTCCAGCCCGAACATCTTCTCGACCATGCGTTCGGGTGAGGAACGTTCGGCCCGCCGCCGGGTCATGCCCTCGGCGATCTTGTCGAACGCTTCGGTCAGGCCCATTCCGGCCTTGCGAACCAGCCAGTTGCTGTACCCCTCGGCGGCGCTGGTCAGGCACTGGATCCGCTCGACCACCGTCTCCTGCGCCGGGGATCGAAGCAGCGGAAACAGGTCCTCGGGCCGCTGCAGAATCGAACCCAGCTCTTCGGGGTCGTTGATGTTGCCCAGGCGGGACGCCAGCTGCGAGGCATCGATCTCGGCGGCGTCCACGTACTGCTCGAGCATCCCGACCAGGTGAGGCCGCAGCCAGGGAACCGACTCGAACAGCACCTCGTGGGCAACCTCGTGGAGTGCCAGCCACATCCGAAACTGCTGGGGCGGCACCCGGAGCTCCTTCTCCACCTCGACGATGTTCGGGTAGTTGAAGTAGACGTGGCCCGGCTCGGAGCGGGGAAGGCACAGGTCCCACATCCCGAGCGCCTTGTGCGAGAGATAACCGATCACCAGTCCCATCTGCGACCCCATGAGGAAGGGGCTCACCGCCCCCAGCAGAGGGGCGACCGCGCCGATTCCCAGGCCGGCGGCTGCGTTTCCGGCTAGCTTGGCGGACAGGCGCTCGGATAGCGGCTTCAGTGCGTCAAGGTTTATCTGAGCCCACTGCGAGCGCCACAGCAGGCGGACGTCGGTGATCCCACGCACCGGTCCCAGGCCGCTGTGCCCGATCACGGCCAGCTCCGCCACCCGGCAGGCCTGATGGATCTCGTCGATCTCGGCCGAGGAGGGCTTCCTGGTGGTCAGGCCCGACGCCGCCACCGCCTCGGCGATCTGGCCGGCGATCCGCCAGTCGACCGGGCCGCTCTGGCCCCGGAGCGCGTTGTTGAGCTCCCGGAACAACGGGATCTCGAGCAGCCTTCGTGCCAGCTCGGAGTTGTCGATTCCGTCCATCCAACTAGTTTGTCACCCTCGCGGAGGGGAACAATGCAACCCGGGTTGGACCGGGATACAATCGCTGTTGATTCAAGGTTGCAAACCTGTACACTTCGGCTCGGAAGCAAACGGTTTTGAACACCTGAGAGGGGGAATTTCCGGTGGACTTTGATAACCTCGTCAACCCGACGTTTTGGGTGATCCTGTGCGTACTGGGCCTGATCTACGTTCTTGCGATGGCCCTCCGCAACTAGTAGCGATCGATCAAGCTTCACCGGAGCGCCGGCTTTGTCCGGTGCTCCTTTTCTTTGCACGACGATTTGAAATTCTTTCCCACGGGGTCCGGACGTGGGTTACCCTAAGCTCCTTGCGCAGGCCCGACGAAAACTACTCCCTGGAGGAATCCCATTGGCCTATCTGATCTTCGCCGTGGTGATGGCCACCGCCATCATCGGCTACCTCTCGATGAGGTGGAAGACGCCCAACGACCCGGCCAAGTCGGTCGATTCATTCCAACGCGCCATCAAAGCACTCGCACCGGAGGGAGAGGTCAAAACTCCCAAAAGCTGATCGGAGCAGGACATGGGGCGAGACCTGGCGATAGACCTGGGAACTGCTAACACCCTGGTCTACGCGAGCGGCCAGGGAATCGTCCTCAACGAGCCCACGGTCATCGCCTTGAACCGGGAGAACGGCCAGGTGCTCGCGGTAGGCGAGGAGGCCTGGAAGATGATCGGCCGGACTCCGGGCTACATCGTCGCCGAGCGGCCGCTCCGGCGGGGAGCGATCAGCGACTTCGAGATCACCGAGCGCTACATCCGCCTGCTGATGGAGAAGGCCGGCGTTCGGCGGATGGCCCGTACCCGGGTGCTGATTGCGATTCCTTCCGCAATTACCGGGGTCGAGCGCCGGGCGGTGCAGGACGCCGCCATCGCCGCCGGCGCCCGGGCCGCCTACCTCATCGAGGAGCCGGTTGCCGCAGCCATCGGCGCCGGGCTTCCGATCCAGGAGCCGACCGGCAACTTCATCGTCGACATCGGCGGCGGCACCAGCGAGGTCGGGGTGCTGGCGATGGGGGGCGTGGTGGTGAACAAGTCGATCCGCGTCGGCGGCTTCGACATCGACGACGCCATCGCCCGCCACATCCGCAAGGAGTACGCGATCGTCGTGGGCGAACGGACCGCGGAACAGATCAAAATCGCCATCGGGTCGGCGTTTCCGCTGGCGCTGGAGGAGAAGGCGGAGATCCGCGGCCGTGACCTGGCAACCGGCATGCCGAAGACCTTGCAGATCACGTCGGAGGAGATCCGTGAGGCCATCGCGGAGGTCGTCTCCCAGATCATCGAGGCCATTGTGTCGGCGCTGGCCGAGACGCCCCCCGAGCTGGGGCAGGACATCCTTTCCCGAGGCATCGCACTTACCGGCGGAAGTGGGATGCTGAGAGGGCTGGATATGAGGATTGCCGAGGAGTGCGACGTGCCAGTTCACCTGACCGACCGGCCCCTGGAGTGTGTTGTCTTCGGGGCGGGTAAGTGCCTGGAGACCCTGCACCTCGTGAAAGACCTCTTCGCATCGACCAGTCACTGACTCGTACGGCCCGCAGGGAACCATAAAGATCGTGAAACGCGCATGTTCTGACCGGAGCCGGTCCAGGTGACGACCGAGCTCAACTGGGTCGACCTCGTCATCCTCGCCTTTCTCCTGGGCTCGGCCGTCCACGGATACCTGCAGGGAGCTGCGGTCCAGGTCTTCGCCTACGCCGGTTTCGGTATCGGCCTGCTGCTCGGCGCCCGGCTCGGGCCGGTGGTGTCGGATTACGTCGACAACCCGGCGGTCAAGCTGGCGGTGGTGGTCCTCGTGCTGTTCGGCACTGCGTCGCTGCTGGGCACGATCGGAAGGTTCATCGGGGCCAAAGCCACCTGGGCGGTTCCCAGAGCGTCACCCCTCGGGGTCGTGAACTCGATCGGCGGAATCGGGGTGGCGGTCATCGCCACGCTGCTCACCACCTGGCTGGTGGGAGGGATGCTGGCGCAGGTGGGCATCGGGGAGATCAGCGCCTCCTTCAACGAATCCCGGGTGATGCGGGGCCTGACGAACCGGCTGCCCCCCGCCCCCGCGGTGTTCTCCAGCATCCAGCGCAGCCTGCTGCCCTCCGGCTTCCCGCCGGTCTTCGCCGAGCTGGAACCGCCCCCGGCCCCCGAGGTGCCGATCACCGGCAGTCCCGACCTGGCCAACCTCGCCTCCGCGGCGCGGCCCAGCGTCCTCAAGATCAGCTCCTCCGGCTGCGGCAGGCTCACCTCGGGGACCGGTTGGGTCGCCGCTCCCGGGCTGGTGGTGACCAACGCCCACGTCGTCGCCGGCGTGGACCGGCCGGTGGCGGTCGACGCCAACGGCACCCACCGGACGACGGTGATCCTGTTCGACCCGCAGCTCGACCTCGCGGTGTTGAGAACCAGCGGCCTGGCCGGCCCGCCCCTGCCCTTGATGCAGGGGGAGGCGCCGAGGGGCCAGCAGGGAGGCGTGCTCGGGTTCCCGGGCGGCGGACCGTTCACCGCCGAAGCCGGAGTCGTGCGGTCGGCGTTCAGGGACGCGGTGGGCCGGGACATCTACAGCCGCGAACTGGTGTCCCGGGACGTGTACCAGATCGATGCCCAGGTCCAGCCGGGTAACTCGGGCGGCCCGTTCGTCGCGGCCAACGGGCGGGTGATCGGGGTGGTCTTCGCCTCCTCGCTCGTGCAGGACAACATCGCCTACGCCCTGACCGCCGGCGAGGTTGCGGAGAGGCTCAACCAGGCCCGCGGCTCGTCCGCAGCGGTCGACACCGGTCCGTGCACGCGGTAGGGCCGGTATCCTCCGAGGGGGCCCGCTGGCGGCGCGCAGCCCGCGCCACCTTCGCCTTGTCCTTCCTGGGCATCCTGGTGGTTCTCGGCCTGTTCGTCCGGCTGCCGCTGCTCGTGCTCGAGCCCGGCCCGGCGCCCGACGTCGCCAAGCGGACGACGATCGAGGCGCAGACGTTCCCGTCGGAGGGGTCGATCCACCTGACCACCGCCCAGGTGCGCGCTCCGCAGGGGGCGAGCGGAAGGCAGATCCTGGCGGCCATCTTCGACCCCGACCAGCTGGTCCTGCCCCGCGAAGTCATCTAGCGGTCCGACGAGTCGAACGCCCACACCCAGTCGGTCCAGGCAGCCCAGATGACCCAGAGCGAGCTGGAGGCCGCGGTCGCAGCTCTCAGCGAGCTCGGCATGCCTTACGAGCCGCAGGGGGTCTTCGTAAGTGAGGTCGACGAGGGCTCACCGGCAGCCGGCGACCTGGTTCCCGGCGACATCATCACCGCCGTCGACTCCAGGGACGTGAGGACCCTGGAGGAGCTCACCGACGCACTCAGCGACCGTCCGGCCGGCGACACCGTCCGGCTGGGTGTCCGGCGGGGGAGTCGAACCCTCGAGCTTCGGGTCGATACCGCCGAAGCCGAGGACGGCGCCTCCAGGTTGGGGGCCGAGCTGGTGCAGTACAACAAGGCGCCGATCGACGTGTCGATCTCCAGCCGGGACATCGGCGGACCCTCTGCCGGCCTTATGTACGCCCTGTCGATCTACGACCGGCTGGTCCCCGAGGACATCACCGGCGGCCGCAAGATTGCCGGCACCGGGACCATCGAGAATCCGGCAGGCCGCAGCGGCGTCGTGGGGGCGGTGGGTTCGGTAGAGCTCAAGGTCAAGGGGGCCAGCCGCATCGGGGCCGGGGTGTTCCTGGTGCCCAAGCCCGAGCTGGACGAGGCACGGGCCGCGGCCGGTTCCGGCATGGAGGTGATCGGTGTCTCCACCCTCAAAGAGGCCATCACCGAGCTCAAGCGTCTGCCTCCCACGAAGGTGGCTCAAAAAAAGACTTAAGGAATTCGGATTTGTGCCGATGTAGGTGTGCGCTTTCCGATCAAAGCGTAAATTGACGCGATGGATCTACTGCCGGCTCCATTCCATTTCGCGGCAACCTTCGTCGTAACGGTAGCTGCCTTAGGTGGAACCTGGGTCACCATCTACCGGCCGAAATTCGTGCCGGCCGGTTCTGCGCGCCGCGCCCTGTTCGGGCTCGGTTGGTTCCTGCTGGCACTGGGCGAGATGTTGCACGGCTCGCTGATCGCCGCCTCCGAACAAAACGTCGTCGCGCTCATCTTCCGCATGTCCGCCTACGCTTTCGTGGTCGCCGGCCTTCAGCCGCTGGCGGTCGGCAAGCCCAAGGCGCCGGACCCTTCCGACGACGGCTCCTGGAAGCCCACCCGCGAGCTTCCCGGATCCAGCGAGATCAGCGCCCGGCCCCCGGTCGTCCCGGCAGTGCGCCGGCTGATTCTCGCCTTGGCGCTGTTCGTCGCCTCCGAGGTGTTCTTCGTCACCGTCGACAGCCTGAGCGACCCCACTCCGGGCGGCCTGTGGTTCCTGGTGCACGGGCTTCGCCTGGCCGGCGGCCTCGCGGTCCTCGCCTGGTTGGGCCAGGTGGTCCGGACCTCGATCCAGGCCCGGGTGGTCGCGGTCTTCATCGGGCTGATGCTCGTCGTCGTGGTTGCGATCTCCGGCTCGATGACCCAGGTGTTCACCAACAACTTCACCAACGAGCTGCTGGACCGGGCGCAACGGGAGGGCACGGTGCAGCAGCGGATCCTCGAAGGCGTGATGGAGGAGTCCCGGAGCCAGGCCCAGCAGGTGGCCCGCAGCGAGAGCGTGCGCCAGGTCTTCGCCACCCGTCCGGCGGCGCTCAGGCAGGTGCTCGAGCGGCTGCAGGGCCCGGGCCAGGTGTTCGACAACGTCGACTTCATGGCTGCTCTCGACCCGAACGGCGCCCTGCTGGCGGTATCGGCTGCCGGACCGGGCGGCAGGGAGAACCTCTCGGTGGCCGACGCCCTGAACCTGGTGGGGACCGAGATCGTGCAGGGCGCCCTCACCAGGGGGGACGCCGGAGAGGCCATCGACACGCTGGGCCCGGGAAAGATCTCGACGATCGGCGTGGCGCCGGTCTTCAACCCGGAGAACTCCGCCCGCATCGGCGTGCTGGCCGTCGGGCGGCTGATCGACCTGGAGTACCTGCAGGAGCAGCGCACCGAGGGCGAGGTCTACCTCATCACCCGCGACGAGGTCCTTGCCGGAACCTCCGACCGGTCCGAGGGTGTGATCCCGACCTCGGAGGGGAACGTCGAGACGCTGTTCGAGCGGGGCCGCCGCATCTCCACCCTGACGCGAGTGGGCCAGGAGGAGCGCTTCAACTCCTACGTGCCGCTGGTGCGCAGCAACGAGGTGATCGGCGCACTGGTGTTCAGCTCGCCCTCCGGCGTGATCGGGCTGGAGCAGCAGAACCTGGCGGCGCCGCTGTTTTTCATCGCCCTCTGGGCGACCGCGATGGGGGTCGGGCTGTCGCTGCTGTTCGGCACCCGGATCACCCAGCCGATCCGAGACCTGACCGAAGCCGCCGACCGGGTGAGGGAGGGCGACCTGACCGCCCGGGTCTCGCCCAAGACCTATGACGAGGTCGGGGTCCTGGGCGAGACCTTCGACCAGATGACGGTCTCGCTGGCGCAGCTGACCCGCGACCTGAGGGACACCGCCGACGAGCAGCTCGAGCTGCGCCGCCGCCTGGAGACCATCCTGCAATCGATGACCGACGGTGTGGTCGCGGTGAACAACCACGGGGTGATCGTCGCTTTCAACCGGGAGGCGGAGCGGATCCTCGAGGTCTCGCAGTCCCAGGTGCTCGGACGCAACGTCCGCAAGGTCCTCCAGCTGCGAGACGCGTCCGGCAAGCAGCTGTCGCCGGCGATCTACGACCTTCAGAAAGGCTCAGTCACCGGGACCGTCGCCAACCTGAGCAGCAACGTCAAGCGCCCGGTGGTAGTGACCTCGGCACCCATCGAGGACGAGTCCGGCGAGGTCCTGGGTGCGGTGGCGGTCCTTCGCGACC